>CANGNU010000119.1 GCA_947455365.1 Rickettsiales bacterium
CTTTAGCGGAAGCGGAAAAAATTTTGGGAGATGTCGATTTGCAAAATCGCTTACATCACAAACCAGCAGAACTATCGGGGGGCCAACAACAACGCGTTGCCATTGCCCGTGCCATTGTCGGCAAGCCATCACTAATTTTAGCCGATGAGCCAACAGGAAACCTTGATTCTATTAACTCGGAGAAAATTTTTGCTTTGCTAAAAGAATTAGCACAAAGCTGTGGAATAGCCTGCTTGCTGGTTACGCATAATTTAGAATTGGCAAAAAGATTAGATCGCGTGGTGGCAATTCGCGATGGAATGATTATCTAGTAAGACTGCTGACCTTGCTGTGGCGCGCTGCCATAGCTATAAGGCTGATAATAATTATAATCACCTTGTTGCGGTTGCGGCATTTGCTGCGGCGCATATTGACGCGAACTTTGCGATGCAATTCCTCCGCCTAAATAAGAAATATTTGCGGTATAAGATGGCTGCTTAAAGTCACGACAATAAATTGACCAATAAGAAAACATTGGCAATACCAAAACCGACCCTAAGGCGTCGGCCAAGCATCTTCCACCTTCACCACTTTTTGTTCTTATTGTCTGCCAAGATTCAAGCCGCATCTGCGCCGAACCATATCCCTCTTTGGTCAACAACACCGTATAATTTTTTGGCTCAATAGAAATTGTCGCGGGAGTTTGTCCATAATTTTTGCCATCAATTACAATATCGGCGCCCTGCGGATTGCTATCAATTGTCACTGCAACATTTTTATCGTTAAATAAATAAGCGCACGAACTTAACAAAGACAAGGCGGCAACCGCAGAAATAATTTTAGCAAAAAATTTCATATTCAGAATTCTTTTATATTAATAACAACCACAAAACCTATTTTTTCCAACGATCATGCACCCAAAACCACTGCGCTGGATATTCTGTAATCCAACTTTCAAGTTTTTGATTAATTGCGCGCGTAAGCTGCAAGGCATCTTTATTTATGTCATCACTTTTTTGAAAAGCAAGCGGCCTTTCAACATCAACCAAAAATTTAAATTGATTTTCTAAGCGAATTGAACGCGCCGGAATTAAGGGAATATTATATTTGAGAGCGATTCGTGCAATTGCAGTTGTCGTAAATGCATCATCGTGAAAAAATTTTACTGGCTCGCCATCGCTAATTTTTTGATCGGCCATGATAAGAACATATTCGCCATTTTTTATTGCCTCAATAATTTGTCGATTGCCTTGCGAGCTTTTGGCAATAAGCCTTACGCCACGGGCCTGCGCCGTAATTTTTTCAACATAAGGATTATTTAATGGACGATAAACCGTGCCAACGCTTAACCCTTCATTCATCAAAAATTTTGGCCCAATTTCCCAATTGCCCATATGCCCAGAAAAAATTATTCCACCTTTGGTATTTTGCCTTAAGAAGTCAATGTTGGCGCTGGTTTCATTGTCATAAACAACATATTGTTTTACCATTTCTTGCGGCGTCGCTTTGGCAATATGAATATATTCGCCAATTACGCGCCCTAAATTATCCCACATGTCATCAAGAATTTTTTCCTTGTCATTTTCGCTTAAATTTGGCAAAGCCAGACCAAGATTTTTGTGGGCCAAATTTTGTATTTTGTGTTTTTTGCCAATGGCGCGCGCTAGAAAAGACCCAATGCCAGAAGCTTTTTGCGGGCCAACAAAAGAAAAGAAGCTTATGGCTAATTTTACTGCCAAAGCTTCAAATAAATAACGAATTTGTTTTAGGATATTTTGCATTTTAAAAATTAATCAAGTTCAAAATAGGTTAAACTTAAAAAAGCTTTAAAACAAGCATTTCAGCGCATGAGACACTAATTTTTTATCATCAAATTCTAATTCCACATCAAGATAAGGAATTTTTTTCTGAAAATTTTTAGGAAATTTTACCCAATCTTTTTTAGTGGTGATTAGCGTTGCGTCTTGTTTTTTTGCTTGTTGCAACAATTTGTCGAGGTCAGAATTTTTATATAAATAATGATCAGGAAATTCGTGAACTTCACTTGCTTTTAGCCCTTGATTTTCAAGGAAAGAGAAGAATTTTTGTGGATAAGCCAAGCCACAAAAAGCAATTAATTTTTTTCCAGAAAAATTAGCTAAATTTTGCGCTTTTAATTTTGCGCCAACAACTTTTTTATCGGTAAAATTTAGCAACTCAACTAATTCTTCACTAACTTCACCAACCACCACAACTAAATTTGCCTTGGCTAAGCCGCTTACAACCGTCTGCCTTAGTGGCCCTGCGGGAAATAAAAATTCATTGCCAAATTTAATTTTTCCATCAATTACTAAAATGGTAAAATCTTTGTGCAGCGAATTATTTTGCATGCCGTCATCCATTACAATTGCTTGCGCCGAGCTAGTGTTGATAATGGTTCGCGCACCAGAAACTCGTTCCTTGGAAACAAAAGTTGGCGCCCTTTCTGCTAAAATTAGCGGCTCGTCGCCAACCTCGCGCGGCCATGATTTATCTGTGACAAAGCCAAATTTACTAGCGCTGCCATAACCCCTGCTTAAGTAAGCAAAATCAATATTTAACTCTTGCAAAATTCTGCCAATAGCCAGCGCAACTGGCGTCTTTCCTGAGCCGCCCATGGTTAAGTTGCCAATGCATATTACTGGTTTTCCTGCTTTTCTTGGTTGCTGTAAAAATTCTACAACCTTTGTACAGCCAAGATAGACAAGGCTTAGCGGCCACAAGGCATAAGAAATATAATTTTTTTCCAGCCAAAATTTTGGCGTTTTTATTAGCATTTTAAATAATTAGAATAAGCTTTCTTGCTTAGAATCTGAAGGGTTAATGGCTTTTGCTGAAGCGGTTTTTTTACAAGATAAAACATAAGAATAAAACTCACCGTCAGCAATTTCTACCGCAATTTCTTCTTTAATTTTTACATTATTAATTGAAGAAATTATTTCGCCTTTTTGATTTTTAATTAAAGCAAATCCGCGTTGCAGAATTTTTTTATAATGCCCAGCTTGCAATAATTTATCAAGATTTTCTAACTGAATTTCGGCATTTTTGCAAAACGCTACAACCTTTGATTTTGCTAGGCTGGATAAGTGTTGAATTTTTTGTTCAGCAAAATTTATTTGATAAAAGATTGGCTTGGTCGAAAGAGAAATTGCCGCAAGTTTTTGCACCTTCTGCGCTAAAAAACTTTGCGCTGAAATTGTTAATTTTTTTTGCAGTTCCAAAAATTTTTCTGAAATTCTTCGCAACATAACTTCTGGCGCAATCAAATATTTTTGTAAATTTTCTAGTTGTTTTTTACGATCAGAAAAAAATCTTTCTTGCGCCGCAAGAAGCCTTTGTTCGCAATATTGCAGGCCACTTCTTAATTCAGCCAAAACTGGCGTTGCAAGCTCGGCAGCGGCGCTGGGCGTGGGTGCGCGCAAATCGGCAACATAATCAACCAACGAAGTATCGGTCTCGTGTCCTACAGCCGAGATGATTGGCACTTCTGAAGCAAAAATTGCCCGCACTAATTCTTCATCATTAAATGGCAATAAATCTTCAAAACTACCGCCGCCGCGCGCAATAATTATTACATCGGGACGCGGATTTTTATTAAAAAATTTCACTCCCGCAATAACATTTTTTGCCGCATCTTTACCCTGCACCGCACTGCCATAAACCAGCAGATGCGTAGGACAGCGCCACTCAACTCGATGAATAATATCTTGAATTACCGCGCCAGTTTCTGAAGTTATTACACCAATTACTCGCGGAAAAAATGGAATTTCTTTTTTATGAATATCGTCAAACAAGCCTTCAGCCGCAAGCTTCTGCCGCCTTTTTTCAATCATCGCTAAAATTGCACCAATGCCGGCAATTTC
>CANGNU010000120.1 GCA_947455365.1 Rickettsiales bacterium
AACTTGGCAGTGGCGCAAAAAGAGAAATTCGTGATATAAAACTTTCGCGCTATGCCTGCTACCTCATCGTGCAAAATGCCGATCCTTCCAAAGAAGTTGTTGCTCTTGGACAAACTTATTTTGCTACGCAAACGCGCTTGCAAGAAATTCATCAGGCAGAAGACTATAGAAAGCTTACTACCGAAAATGAAAAACGGCTTTTTCTGCGTGATCAATTAACCACGCACAATATTCAGCTAGCGTCAGCAGCAAAAGATGCTGGTGTCATAAATTCTATAGATTACGCAATTTTCCAAAATCATGGCTACAAGGGCTTATATGGCGGTTTAGATACAAAGGCAATCCACAAGAAGAAGAATCTAAAGAAAAGTCAAAAAATTCTCGACCACATGGGAAGTGCCGAACTTGCAGCCAATTTATTTCGCGCCACTCAAGCAGAAGAAAAATTGCGCCGAGAAAATATTTGCGGCAAAGAAAAAGCCAATAAAACTCACTATGAAGTTGGTGTAAAAGTTAGAAAAACCATTAAAGAATTGGGTGGAACAATGCCAGAAAACCTTCCTAGCGTTGACAGTGTAAAGAAAATTGAAAAGACAAAGCGCAAAAAAATATCATGACCAAAGCATTCATAATTTCTGGCCCTACCGCTTCAGGAAAATCGGCTTTAGCCTTGCGGTTAGCGGCTGCGCGCAATGTTGCAATTATTAACGCTGACGCTTTACAAGTCTATCGCGGCTTGCCAATTCTATCTTCGCAGCCCAGTGCGGCAGAGCAAAAACTTGCCCCGCATTTTTTATATTCACATTTTTTACCACAAGAATCTTGCTCAGTAGTAACATGGCTAGAGCTTGTAAAATCAACAGTTGAAGCCGCATTACAACAAAATAAAATTCCACTAATTGTTGGTGGCAGTGGCATGTATATTTCAAAATTACTTGACGGCATTGCAGAAATTCCTCTCATCGACGAAGCCTTGAAAACAAAGGCGCGGCAGCTTTACGAAAATTTAGGGCGCGAAGAATTTATTGCCAATTTAATTGCGCTTGGTGAAGATGAAGAGAAAATAAAAAGCCTCGACAAGCAGCGCCTAATCAGGGTTTATGAGGTTTTACAGCAAACAGCAAAATCACTTTTTTGGTGGCAAGAAAGGCCGAATAAATTTGTGTTAAATCCGCAAATTTTCACCCACATAAATTTAGATTTGCCGCGTGAAAAACTTTACCAAAATTGTAATTTGCGTTTTGAAAAAATGCTGCAAGAAGGCGCGCTAGAAGAGGTGAAAGTGCTAGAACCATCAGCTTCCAACCTCAATTGGCAAATTACCAAAACTCTCGGTTTTCAAGAAATAAAAGATTTCCTCGCCCAAAAAATTTCCCACGAAAAATTAATTTCCATCGCCACCCAACACACCCGAAATTACGCAAAACGCCAGTTGACTTGGTTCCGTCATCAATTTAAAAATAAAAATACTTTTGACGACACAGATTTAGCCTATAATTTTTTGCAGAATTTGAGTAAATAATTAAAATTTAAGTGCTGCAAATAATTTATTCGTATTGTGTGTCAAAATAGGTCAGCGTGTCTCGCTTTAGCGAGAATTAACGTGACCTAGTTTTGATTCACAATACGAATAAATTATTTGCAGCACTTAAATTTTAATTATTTACTCAAATTCTGCAAAAAATTATACCACTCCAAAAATAATGAAATTCACCGACCAAGGAATAATTATCAGTCAAAAAAACTACAGCGAAAATTCGCTTATCCTCAAGGTATTTTCACAAAATCACGGCATCTACCGCGCCTTTGTCAGCGGCTCTAAATCAAAAAAAAACCAGTCAATTTTTCAAATAGGAAATTTAATTTCATTCGAATGGCGCAGTAGAAATGAAGACGGTTTGGGCCAGTTTTATTATGTCGATTTAGTCAAATCATTCACCGCCAAAATAATCTTCGATCGCCTACGCCTAAGCTGCTGCAGCTCGTTATTCTCCATCATCGATAGCTGCTTTTTAGAACGCGAAGAACAGCAAGATTTATTCAATAAATTGCACAATTTTCTCAAGCAAATTTCTAATGACGCCGCAGAAAAAAAATCTTTCATCGCCAGTTACATTAAGTTGGAATTGAAAATTTTAGAAACTCTCGGATATGGAATTGATTTATCATCTTGCGTCGTCACCAATTCAACCGAAAACCTAGTTTTTGTCTCGCCAAAATCGGCGCGAGCCGTGTCACTGGAGGCTGGAGAGCCATATAAAAACTTGTTACTAAAATTGCCCGCATTTTTATTGGCAGAAAATTCTATCGAAAAACGTGGCGTGAAAAATGACAATGAAGCAGAAAATTTTAATTCAAGAAATGCGGAAAGTGCAGAAAAAGAATTGGAAGAAAATCATAAAAATCTCGCCAACAACAATCTGCAAGATGGCCTAAAACTTAGCGGATATTTTCTTGAGAAATTTATTTTTGCTGAAAGAGGCTTGCGTCCCGCAAACCGCTCCAATATTGAATTAGCGCTTCTAGCTTAACAAAAAAGCTAGTACCATTTTTTCCGTCTAAACAACCAAACCGCCCCAACTAAAAACACCATCATAAAAAACAGCGAAATGTAAAATCCGCTTGGATTGCTTCCACCGGGAATGCCACCAACATTCATTCCCATCAAGCCTGCAAAAAAACTCAACGGCATAAAAACTGACGCAATCAGCGAAATTTTAAACATGCTTTTATTTACACCATCGGTGATAGAGTTGGAAAGCTCGTCATGCACAATTTGCGAGCGTTCGCGCGTCTCGTCAAGCTCTTCAATAATGCGACTAACTTGGTCGTGATTTTCTTGAAAATGCCTTCTTGCCCAATCGTTGATCCATTCACCATCACTTACTTTTAAGTGCGCCAAAACATCGCGCTGTGGCGCCATATAACGCTTAAACACCGTTGCTTGTTTGCGCAAGTTAATAATTGCCTCGCGCAAATCATTGTCATATTCATTGCCAAGAACTTTTTCTTCCACTTCGTCCATTCTGTCGCCAAGCCTTGTAATTGCCGGCGAAACAAGGGTAAGAATTTCATAAATTAAGTTATATAAAAATTCACCAGAATTTTTTATTTTCTTGCCTTGTTCAAGTTTTTGCGCAATTTCAAATGCAGCACTAAAATTGTGGCGTTGAATAGAAATAATGCGCGACTCGTCAATCCAAAGGCGCAGCGACACCATGTTTTCTAAGTCTTGATCTTGATTCAAATTAATTCCGCGCAAAATTACCAGCAAGCCATTGTCAAATTCAATCACCCGCGGACGAGTTTCTTCAGCAAAAAGCGCGTCAATAATTAAGTGATCAAGATAAGAAACTTCGCGCTCTAGCCACTTCTTCGATTCGCTATCATTTACATCTAAGTGAACCCATGACAAGGCCTTACTTTCAAGCTCTTGCGCCACTTCTTTGTTTTGCAATTTGTGAGCTTTTCCCTCATCATCAAATGAATAAGAGAAGAAAATATGGCTGTGTTTTTTGGTCATAAATTAGTTAGATTTTTTCAAAGCTACGATAGTTTTTCCAATGATTTCATCGCCTTGTCTCATTACAGAAATAAGAATTGCTGATGAAGAATCAACTAAATAAAAACTATCTTCAAAGTCAATTTTTTGTTTCTTTTCTTTATAAGGAATCATCAAAGTGTAAACAACTTGCGACACATTGTTTAAATGTCTGCCTTGCGCTGCAGGGTCAGAGAAATCATGGCCAATCACGGTATAAGTTCCTTCTTCACCCAAAGTAATTAACCAAGTGTGACTGTCTTTTGCGCCGCCATTAAAAGCAAAATTAAATTGTACCGTGCCGCGAATATCTTC
>CANGNU010000121.1 GCA_947455365.1 Rickettsiales bacterium
CGAATTAGAAAAATTTTCGTTGGAAAAAAATATTTCGGCGCGAAATGCGTGGGTGCGGTTTTTTGATGAGACGGTGAATAACCTGCAGTTTGGCTATCGCGGCAAGGTTTTAAATTCGCAGGAAATTTTTAATTTGATGAGTAATAAAGATGAAAAAATTAGAAAAGATGCGGCAAAAGCAATTGGAAAAACTTTAAAAGATAACGCAAAAACTTTTGCTTTTATTACCAATATTCTGGCGAAAGATAAGGCAATTGAAGATGAATGGCGTGGTTTTACCAAGCCAATGCAGTCGCGCAATCTGAGCAATTTTGTTGAAGATGAAGTTGTTGATTCTTTAATTGCTACAGTGCAAAAAAATTATGCACAAATTTCGCATCGTTATTATAAAATTAAGGCGAAAATTCTTGGCAAAAAATCGCTCAATTATTGGGATAGAAATGCGCCGTTAAATTCTGCTGATGATAAACCAATATCGTGGCAGGCAGCGCAGTCATTGGTTTTAGAGGCTTATGAAGAATTTTCACCGCAGCTTGCAAAAATTGGCAAAATGTTTTTTGACAAAAATTGGATTGATGCTGCGGTTAAGAGCGGCAAAGACTCGGGCGCTTTTTCTCACCCTTGCGTGCCGTCGGTTCACCCATATATTTTGATGAATTATCAAGGAAAAATTCGCGATGTAATGACTTTGGCGCATGAATTAGGGCATGGCGTGCATCAATATCTGGCGCGAGAGCAGGGTTATTTGATGAGTTCAACGCCGCTAACTTTGGCAGAAACCGCTTCGGTTTTTGGCGAGCAGTTAACTTTTCAAAAAATTCTCAAAAATGAAAAATCGGCAGCGAAGAAAAAATTAATTATTGCGGCAAAAGTTGAGGACATGATCAACACCGCTGTAAGGCAGATTGCCTTCCTCCAATTTGAGAAAAAAGTTCACGATGCGCGCAAAAATGGCGAAATTTCATTAGAAAAAATTTGTGAATTTTGGCTAGAAGTGCAAAAAGAAAGTCTTGGGCCAATCTTTAAATTTGAAGATGAATATAAATTTTTCTGGTCCTACATTCCGCATTTTATTCACTCGCCATTTTATGTTTATTCTTATGCCTTTGGCGATTGTCTGGTCAACTCGCTTTATGGTGTTTATCAAAAAGGTGAGGTGAAGAATTTTGAAGAAAAATATTTGGCAATGCTACAAAGCGGCGGCACCAAGCATCATAAAGAAATGCTTGAACCGTTTGGTTTAGATGCTCGCAAGCCACAATTTTGGCAGGCTGGGCTTGATGGGATTAAAAAATATATTGATATGATTGAGTAGCGGAAAATAGAAATTCTAATTTAGAATTTCTGGATTATACTGGCTCAAATAGTTACTAAAATTTAAATTTTGCAAACATGATTCCCCGCTACTCTCGCCAAGAAATGGCAAAAATTTGGACTGACCAAAACCGCTATCAAATTTGGTTAGAAATTGAAGCTTATGCTGTTGAAGCATTTGAAAAACTAGGTGTGGCGCCGCATGGCACTGCTGCGCAAATTTGGGCCAGCACTAAAAAATTAGAAAATAATTTTGATGTTGAGAAAATTTTCGAAATTGAAAAAGTGACAAAACATGATGTAATTGCCTTTCTCACTTATTTGGCCGACCATATTGGTGAAAATTCGCGCTTTGTGCATTTAGGCATGACTAGCTCTGATGTAGTTGACACCTGCCTTTCCAAGCAATTAACCCAAGCGGCAGATTTACTAATTCAAGATTTAGAAAAGTTGCTAGAGGCCTTAAAGAAGCGTGCCTACGAACATAAAGACACAATTTGCGTTGGTCGTTCGCACGGAATTCACGCCGAACCAACTACGCTGGGCCTAAAGCTGGCGCGGTTCTACGCCGAATTTAAGCGCAATTTAAAACGCATGAAGCAAGCGCGTGAAGAGGTGGCAGTCTGCGCCATTTCTGGTGCGGTGGGCACTTTTGCTAATGTTGACCCAATGGTGCAAGCGCATGTTGCGGCAAAAATGGGCTTGGTTGAAGAAGATATTTCTTCGCAAGTTATTCCGCGCGACCGTCACGCCGCGTTCTTTGCTGCTCTAGGGGTTGTGGCTTCATCAATTGAAAATTTGGCTACCGAAATTCGTCACATGCAGCGCACCGAAGTTTTGGAAGCGGAAGAGTTTTTTTCAAAAGGGCAAAAAGGCAGTTCGGCCATGCCGCATAAACGCAATCCAATTTTAAGCGAGAACCTTTGCGGCCTTGCCCGCATTGTGCGCAGCGCGGTTGTGCCAGCTTTAGAAAATGTTGCTTTGTGGCACGAACGCGACATTTCGCATTCTTCAGTTGAGCGCATGATTGCCCCCGACGCTACAGTGACGCTAGATTTCGCACTAGTTCGTCTAACTGGTTTGGTAGAAAATTTAACAATTTATCCGCAAAATATGCAGAAAAACCTCGATCGCTTAGGTGGCTTGGTTTCTTCGCAGCGCGTACTTCTTGCTTTAATTGAAGATGCAAAAATTAGTCGCGAAGACGCTTATAAAATTGTCCAAACCAATGCTATGAAGGTTTGGCAAGAGGGGGCAGATTTCAAAACTCTTCTGCAAAATGACCCAGAAGTTAAAGGAAAATTAAGTGATAAAAAAATTGCCGAAGTTTTTGACAATTCTTATCATACTAAAAATGTTGATACAATTTTTGCGAAAGTTTTTGCTTAATTAAAAAAAATAATTTTATGAAAAAAATACTAGTAACGGGCGCTCTAGGGCAAATTGGTTCAGAATTAGTTGCGGCATTGCGCAAAAAATATGGCGCGGCAAATGTTGTTGCCTCTGATGTGCGCGATGCGGCGCAAGTTGCGGAAGAATTTTATCCTTACGAAAAGCTTGATGTGCTTGACCGCGCAGGTCTTGCCACTGTAGTTAAAAAACACAGCATCAACACCATTCACCACTTGGCGGCAATTCTTTCTGCTGCTGGTGAAAAAAATCCGCAGCTATGTTTTGATGTAAATATTATCGGCTTGTATAATGTGCTTGAAGTAGCGCGAGAGTTGGCTGTAACACAAATTGTTTGTCCAAGCTCAATTGCAGTTTTTGGCCCTGAAACCCCGCGTGATAATACTCCGCAGCAAACGGTAATTTTGCCAAAACAATGTATGGCGTCTCGAAAGCCGCAGGAGAGTTGATTTGCGACTATTATGTTGCCAAATATAAAATGGATATTCGCGGCTTGCGTTACCCCGGCCTTATAAGCTACAAAACCCTACCAGGTGGCGGCACCACTGACTATGCAGTGGAAATTTTCTACGAGGCCATCAAGCATAAAAAATACACCTGCTTCTTGCAAGCTGACACTATACTGCCAATGATGTACATGCCTGACGCCATTCGCGGCACCATCGCTCTAGGTGAGGCTGATTTTGCGCAGTTAAAAAATCACTCAAATTTTAACTTTGCTGCCATCAGTTTTTCATGTGCAGAAATTGCCGCTGAAATTAAAAAACATATTCCAGAATTTACAATCGACTACAAACCCGATTTTCGCCAAGCTATTGCTAATTCATGGCCAAAGTCAATTGATGACAGCCAAGCGCGCGCGCAATGGGGCTGGAAGCCAGAATATAATTTGGCGAAAATGGTTGAAGATATGTTAGAAAATTTGCGAAAGAAATTGTAAGTGATTTATTGTAAGTAATTTTTCGCTGTGCGAAAAATGGTGGAGATACGCGGGTTCGAACCGCGGACCCCCTGCTTGCAAAGCAGGTGCTCTACCAACTGAGCTATATCCCCAAGTGACACAAGATTAACTTGCCAAAAAATTATTTTTAAGGCAAAAGTAATCTAAAAACAGA
>CANGNU010000122.1 GCA_947455365.1 Rickettsiales bacterium
GTATTGTTCTCGGCAACAATGCCAGTGCATATTGAGCGCCTTGCTAAAAAATATATGGGTGAATATGAATTAATCTCGGTTGCTTCTGATAAAAACACTCGCGCCAACATTCAGCAAATTTATTTTGAAGTTGCGCAATCTGATAAATTTGAAGCCTTGTATCGCATCATTGATGTTGAAGAAAGTTTTTATGGCATGGTTTTTTGTCGCACTAAGGTTGATGTTGACGAAATTACGAGCAAGCTAGCAAACCGTGGCTCTAGGGCTGAACAAATTCACGGTGATTTATCTCAAGGTCAACGCGAGAAAGTTTTGCAAAAATTCCGTGATAAAAAAATCAACATTTTGGTGGCAACCGATGTTGCGGCGCGTGGCTTAGATGTCGATAATCTTACTCATGTTATTAACTATTCTTTGCCGCAAGACCCTGAAAGTTATGTTCATCGCATTGGCCGTACAGGCCGCGCTGGCAAGACTGGAACGGCTATTACACTTATTACGCCTTCAGAATATCGCAAGTTAATTTCTATTCAAAAAATGGCGAATGCGACAATTACTAAACAGACAGTTCCAAATGTTAAAGAAGTGATTGAAAGCAAGAAACAGCGTATTTCGGCGGCCATTTCTAAAATTATTGAAGAAGGTGGTTTTGAAGATTTGGAAGTTGTTGCGGGAGAAATTCTTGCGAATAACCCAGATCCGCAAATTACTTTGGCGGCCTTGTTGAAAATGGCGTTTAAAGACGAATTGAACGAGCGTAATTATAATCAAATTAACGAACCTGGAAAAAAACGCGATTATAATTCTTATGATGACCGTGGCGCGAAGGGCTATCAGTCATCTGACCGCGGTGGCAGCTATGTTGATCGTAAAGGTACTGCGCGATTATTTATTGCTCGTGGTAAAAATGACGGCATGGATGCGCGCAAATTGGTTGACTTCATTCAAAAAGAAGGCGGCGTCGATCAACGCAAAATTGACGATGTGCGCGTGTTTGATTCATTTTCATTTTTTGCGGTGCCATTTCAAGATGCAGAAAATGTTTTACATGTGTTTCAAAAAAGCGCTGGCGGTGGCAAGCGCTCAATTGTTTCTAGAGCAAAAGACAAGAAATAGATTTATTTCGAGGTGGTCTAATTTAAATTAGGCCACCTTTTTTTGTGAAGTTTAATTAGCGATTGAACAAATGGTTTTCAGTTCAAATATCTTCCTTTTTTTATTTCTGCCAATAACGCTGGCGCTTTATTTTTTGCCGCTGGGTAAGGCTGTTCGCTGGAAAAATTATTTCTTATTAGCCGCTAGTTTATTTTTTTATTCTTGGGGAGAGGCTTGCTACATATGGCTTCTGGGGCTTTCCATTTTAGGAAATTATTTTTTTGGATTGTGGATTTCGCAGAAAAAAATTTTAGATGATGCGCAGAATAATTTTCAAGATTCACAAAGTAATTTTTATAATTCTCAGAATAACTCGCAAAATTTTAGCGCGCAGAATTTTCTTTTTTCAAAAAAAATAAAATTATTTTTCGCGCTATTTTTTAATTTATCGCTGTTACTTTATTTTAAATATGCGGTTTTTCTAGCAGAAAATTTTTCTGTATTACTGCAATTTTTATTTCCATCGCATCAGTTTTCAGTCAATGCCAGCCTGCTTCCGCAGCGATTACCAATTGGCATTTCTTTCTTCACTTTTCACGCAATTTCTTACCTTATCGATATTTATCGCGGCAAATGTAAAGCGCAAAAAAGCCTGTTAAGCTTGGCACTATATATTGCATTTTTTCCGCAATTAATTGCTGGGCCAATTGTGCGTTATAACGCAATTGAAAAATATTTATCGCAGCGGCGCTACAGCCTGCAGGCTGCATCTTATGGCATTCGGCGCTTTCTAATTGGCTTTGCTAAAAAAGTTATCATTGCCAATTCTTTAGGCGAGGTGGCCGATGCAATTTTTTCTTCGCAACTTGATGGGCTTAACTCAACGCTGGCATGGGTTGGCATTGCCTGCTATACAATGCAAATCTACTTCGATTTTTCTGGCTATTCTGACATGGCAATAGGATTGGCGCGGGTTTTTGGCTTTAAATTTCCTGAAAATTTTAATTATCCTTACATTTCGCGTTCAATAAAAGAATTTTGGCGCAGGTGGCACATGTCGCTCTCTGCTTGGTTTCGCGACTATGTTTATATTCCGCTTGGGGGAAATAAAGTTGGCTTGCAGCGGCAATATTTTAATTTGGTGATAGTGTTTTTCCTGTGCGGATTATGGCACGGCGCTAGTTGGAATTATATCGTCTGGGGCCTGTTCCACGGCGCTTTCTTAGTACTTGAAAGAATTAAATTTATCGCAAAATTATTAGAAAAACTTCCGATTGCGTTGCAGCATTTTTACACAATTTTTATTGTAATGGTCGGTTGGGTTTTCTTCCGCAGCCATGATTTAAGCCAAGCTGCAGGCTATTTGCATTTGATGTTTTTCGATTTTAATGCAGCAAATTACGAGGCAGTTATAGTTTCTAGCGAAATTTCTCGCTTAGTAAATTCACATTTTATTTGGATGTCTTTTGGGTTGGCCGTAATTGGCTTCACACCGCTTTGCTCTAAGGTTGCAGGGCTGTTAGTAAAAAAATATAAATCAGCTTTAGTAATATTGGATTTATTTTTATTGGCGATATTTCTCTTCGCAATCGTTCGCTTGTCTGCTTCGACGCATAATCCGTTTATTTATTTTCAGTTTTAAGCAAATTCATCTTGCAGAAAGGCAAATTTCTTCTCATCTGCACCATTCATTAAATTAGCGAGAATTTTTGCTGAGCCGCAAGATAATGTCCAGCCAAGATGGCCGTGGCCAGCATTGATGTAAAGATTGCCGTATTTTTTTACTTCACCAACTAATGGAATTGAATTGGGACGAAATGGTCGGAAGCCACACCATTCCTTGCTATTATTAACATTACCAAAATCAGAAAAAGTGGCACGAATTTTTGTGTGAAGAAAATCAACCTTGGTGGTATTTTTAGCGCCGCGCAATCCGCAACTTTCAACGGCGCCAGCGGCTCTAAAAATGTTGCCAAGACGACTGTAAACAATTTTATTTTCAACATCAGTCAGTGCCATTGCTGGTGCGATAAATTCATCATTTGCCTCAATTGACAAACTATAGCCCTTGAGTGGATAAATTTTTGACTCAACACCAATGCCACGCAAAACCTTGTTGCCGTAAGCGCCAAGAGCATAGACATATTTATTTGCCGTAAAAACTCCGCGAGTTGTGTGCACGCCAGTAATTTTTACATGATTGGTAAAAATATTTTTTATTTCTGCGCCATATTCAAAAACTACGCCATATTTTTCTTGGCAGATTTTTTCGAGAGTCTTAGTGAACAAAAGGCTGTTGCCGCTTTCGTCGCTATCATAAAAAATGCCGCCAACTAATTTTTTTTCATCATAAAGTTTAACTAAGGTGGGCTCTTTTTTTAGGCATTCTTCGCTGTTAAGAATGTGCAATTTAACTCCAAGAGATTGCTGAAATTCAGCATGTTTCAAGGCTTTCTGGAATAATTTTTCGTTGCGATAGAAGTGTAAAATTCCGCGATCATTATAATCGAATTTAATATTTTCTTCATTTTCTAAAACCTCATGAAGGCTGTTGCGACTGTAATTTCCTAGGGCGCAGAGCTTTTTGCTATTAGAATTTGTGGTTTCTTCGTTGCAATTTTTAAAAAAATCGAAGCTCCATTTAATAAAATTTCTATCAGCAAAACTTTTGATCGATAAGAAAGAATTTGGTGTGA
>CANGNU010000123.1 GCA_947455365.1 Rickettsiales bacterium
AATTTATTATTTTCAGACTCTAACCTTGTAAAGGCCTCTTCGTAATTTAACAACAAAGCTTCATGCGAGGTGAAAAAGCTTGCGGTTGTAAGCTGCGGAATGGCTGCAGAATTTAATCCGCAACTTTCAATGAAGGCAATATTGTCGGTGATGCGGCTTAAAACCTCTTCAGTGTTGCGTTTACTGCTTAAATTGTGAACAAATTCTTTATTCCATTTGTTAACTTTATGTAAACTGCTATAGCCGCCCGAAGCTAGAGAGCGTAAGTAATTTAATGATGCTGCGGAATAAAAATAAGATTGCAGTAAGCGTTTTGGGTCAGCTTTGCGGGCTTCTTTGGTAAAATCTATGCCATTGATAATATCGCCACGATAGCTTGGCAGAGTAAGGGTGCCGATGGTTTCATCTTCTTGCGAACGCGGTTTAGCATATTGCCCCGCAACTCTGCCAACTTTTACAATTGGTTTTTTTACACCCTGCATGAGTGTTACAGTCATCTGGGTTAGTGTACGAAAAAAACTTTTAAGATTAGCGTTAGAAAATTCGGCAAAGCTTTCAGCGCAGTCGCCACATTGCAGCAAGAAGGCTTTTCCTTCACAAACTGCAGCCAATTCTGTTTTCAATTTTTCAATTTCATCAAATGAGACAAGGGCAGGAAGGTGTGCCAATTCTGCTTCTACAGCTTTTAATTCTTGCGCATTTTCATAAGCTGGCTGCTGTTTTGCAGGAAAATTTCTCCATGAATTTGCCGTCCAGTTTTGTTGTTTTAAATGTTTTTCTGTCATTTTTTAAAAAATGTTGTAAATTGCTTGAAGGCCTTATTATCTAGACTCAAGAGCTCATTGTCAATTTAAAAAAGGCGGAATTATAAAATTTTTGTGGCAGAAAATAACTTATGTTGCTGCAAAATAATTGCTTAAAAAATATCTTATGAAAAAAACCATTGCCTTTCAAGGCGCTGTAGGGGCTAACTCTGATTTAGCTTGCCATAAATTCTATCCATTTTTTGCTGCAAGCTCTTACCAATCTTTTGCCGATGTTTTTCGTGCCGTTGAAAAAGGTGAGGTTTCTTATGGCATGATTCCCCTAGAAAACTCTTACGCCGGGCGGGTTTCAGAAATTCATAATTTGCTACAAAATAGCGGCGTTTCAATTGTTGCAGAGCATTTTTTTCCAATTACGCATAATCTTGCGGGGCTTGCTGGTTCTAAGGTTGGTGATGTTAAAGAAGTTCTTTCTCACCCACAAGCTTTAATGCAATGTCAAAATAATTTGCAAAAACTTTCGCTAAAAATGCGCGAATTTTCTAACACCGCAGATGCGGCAAAATTTATTGCAGAAAATGGCGATAAAACCTTGGCAGCATTGTGTTCAGAAAAGGCAGCGCAAATTAATAATTTGCAAATTTTGCGTGAAAATATGCAAGATTCTGGTGCGGATAATGTAACAATTTTTGTAGTGATTGCAAAAAATGCGGCTAATCCTGATGCAAAAATTGCGCCAGTAATTACGACGCTACTTTTTACAATAAAAAACATTACAGGCGGGCTCTACAAGGCACTTGGAGGCTTTGCAACAAATGGCGTGAATATGTTAAAATTAGAGAGTTATATTCCGGGTGGCGTGTCGCAACAGGCAAAATTTTTTATTACAATTGAGGGTCATCCAGAACAGCGGGCGATTGCTGCGGCAATTGAAGAGCTGAAGTTTTTTTCGGCAAGTGTGAAAGTGCTTGGGGTTTATTTTGCTGATGAAAAACGATTTCAATAAATTGTTTGAACGCTAGAGATTCCTGCTTGTGCAGGAATAGCGTGGTCTTAAGTTGTCATTCTCGCGCAAGTGGGAATCTAAAAAAATATTATATTTTATGCGTATAGTTGCGGGAAAATTTCGCGGTAGAAAATTAACAGATTCATCGCATTTAAAAGATTTGCGTCCCACGACAGACAAGAATCGCGAGGCTTTATTCAATATTTTATTTTCTGCAAAATTTATTCGTGAAATGAATTTTGAAATTAATGGTACGACGGTTTTAGATTTATGTTGCGGTACGGGCGCTGTTGCCTTTGAAGCCTTGTCTCGTGGCGCTTCACAGGCTTTATTGGTTGATAAAAATTCGGCGCATTTAGAAGTGGCAAAAAAAAATGCGCAAATTTTTGGCGTTGAAAATGCAGTAAAATTTTTGCTTGCTGACGCAGAAAAATTGCCGCAATCTTCTCAAATTTACAATTTTATTTACATTGATCCTCCTTACGCCTACAACGCTTCGCAGCTTGTACAAAATTTAGTAGAAAAGAATTGGGCAGATAAAAATTCGTTGATTGTAATTGAAGCGGGAAAGGATGTAGTGACGGTGGAAGGCTTGCGGTTGTTAGATTCTCGGCAATATGGTATTACGCGATTTAGTTTTTACTCCCTCTAAACCGACACCAACTTGTCGATAAATCTTTTAAACCAGCTATTTCTACTCTCAAATCCATCTTTAATTTTTTCCTTCAAATATAAATTGCGTAAGAAAACTAGCATGCCAAGAGCGCAAGAGTAAGTAGGGAAGGCTAGTTCATTGGGAATTTCTTCTAGCTGTGTTGGATAGCCAATTCTTACATTTCGTGCAAAAATTTCGGCAGTGAGTTTGTCAATGCCAACAATGCTTGAGCAGCCACCAGTAATGACAATGTTGTTGACCAAAAAGCTGGGCACGCCAGATTTTTCCAGCATTTCTTTAGTAGATTCGATAATCTCTTCCAGCCGCGATTTTATTATGTCGCGAAGCTCACTGCGAGTAATTTTTATTGCATTCATCGCTTCACTTTCATTCATGCGAAATTTAATGGTTTCGCGCTCTTCTAATGGACTAATAATTAGCGAATTATTTAAGTTTTTAATTTTTTCTGCAGCGTAGTGATTAATGTTTAAAATGGTCGCAATGTCTTTAGTGATGTGGTTTCCACCAATTGGCACATGGCCCATATAAACTAATTTTCCTTCCATAATTAACGAAAAAGAAGTGACATCGCCGCCAATATCAATTAGCAAACTACCAACTTCCATTTCATTTTCACTAAGGCAAGCAAGCGCTGAGGCGTAGGGCTCAACCACATAATTGTTAATGGATAATTGACAGCGTCGCAAACAATTTTCAATGTTGCGAATGGTGGTTTGCGAAGTTGAAACGGTGTGAAATTTAGCGAATAATTTTTCACCCGACATATAGCGCGGATTCTGCACTGGCGAGGTGTCGTCGATGCGATATTGCATGGGAATTAAATGGATCATCTCGCGATTATTTTTGCGAAATTCCAAGCGCACTTTATTGGCAAGATTATTGACATCGGACGACTTCACCATGTCAGAACTAATTTTGATACTTTCCTCTTTGCGATTAGATTGCACTTGGCTTCCTGATAATCCAATAAGTAGTCGCTCAATGTTCAAGCCCGCCATACGCTCGGCTTCAGCCACGGTGTTGGTAATTGATTTTTGCGCCAAACGCATGTCAGAAATGGCGCCACCAACAATTCCGCGCGATTCTTTATGACTGTAGCCCAGAATTTTTATCGCGTCATTATCGACAGCAGCAATAATGCACATCAGCTTTGAAGAGCCCATGTCTAAGCACGCAACGATTTTTCCTTTATGCAAATTTTTTGCCATTTCTATAATTTAAAATTGCGAATTTCTTTTATTTCGCGATCTTGATATTCCAAGTAAATTTTTTTCTCAATACGCAGGTCGATTACATTCAGTCCACTCAAGGAGCCCGGAGTATTGTAA
>CANGNU010000124.1 GCA_947455365.1 Rickettsiales bacterium
AGAATTTTATGCAAAAACCTTGCCGCAACTTGGCTGGAAAAATATTGAAGGCGGCAATCCAGAGGCAGATTTAGTAAAGTTTGAGCGCGATAAAGAAAAGCTGGAAATTGAATTTTTGAATGATGATAAAATGGTGAAGTTTTTTATTGAGACAACTTCGCGCTAGATTCCGCGCGGCTTCTCAAATTAATTTTAATTCTTGACTATTTTTCGCAATTCAACATAATCTCTTGCAAAGGTTCCTCCCTAATGACAAGAGCCCAAGGGGCTCTCTTAAAAAAGCAATTTTTTAAGTAGTTAGGGAGGTCAATTTTTAACATCCTCAACAGAAAACATTTTCTCTTCTTTAAAAATATCAAGCTCACTTCTAATAAAAAACTTAATCTTATTATAATAAGCTTCTTCACCTGTAATCCACTTTCTTGAAATAGCCCAATTACAATAGTCTACAATCTGCAGACCGTAATGCGCCCTAGAAGAGTGATGAAAAATTCGATGCTTAATCTTTGAAAATCCCAACATTTCTGAAAGATTTTGTTTTATCGCTTTTTCTATAGCATTTTTCTTTCTTTTTAAAGGAAGTTGATCAGTAATAACAATAATTTCTTCAACACAACTTGCGTCAACTGTACAAAAAATATGCTTCAATAAATAGCTTAACATTTTTGGATAAAAATGTTTTTCATCTTGTAAATCTACAGAAGTTTTTATTTTTTCAATTATCATTGAATCTATCCTAGAACTAGATTTGTCTAGGCTATTCGCAATAATTTCAAACACCTCATCTCTGATATATTTATTATCATCGCTGCAATGAAAATATTCTGGATTTGCATTATAGTCACTTTCAATTATGCTATATTTTTTATTATCGAGGGCATTATTAATGTTATTCCAGTCCCTCAACATTGTTAAGGCGGTCAATGAAAAGTATTTAGTACCGTTTTTTGAAAAGTCTAAATTTCCTCCTTCGTCAAGGAATATGTATAGGGCTTGCATGTGATGTTTGTGGGTTATTAAAGTTATAATTTCTTGCTATTAGACATAATGCATAATTAAAAAATGGTTGGGTTTACGGGGTTTGAATTAAGCGTTTGTGGAATCGTTCTTAGAAACGAATCAAATCAGTTTCAAATTGCCATAATCCACTTCACGATGATATTTTCGCTTCGTAAAAGCCAGTACCAAGCCAAAACAAATTGCCATTGCAATCATTGACGAACCCCCGTAACTAATGAATGGAAGCGTCATGCCCTTTGCTGGAAGAAGCCTTAGACTTACACAAATATTGACAATTACCTGAATGGTAAACTGCATCATCAAGCCAAATAGCGAAAGATACACAAACATGTTTTCTTCATCAAGGGCGCGCTTTACAATGCGAGTAATCAGATAGGCAAAGATGATGACAATCATGGTGCAAGAAAGTACGCCATATTCTTCGCCAATTACGGCAAAAATAAAATCGGTGTGGGCATCGGGGATGAATTTTTTCACCACGCCATTTCCGGGGCCGGTGCCAAAGAACGAGCCGTTGGTGAAGGCATCGATTGAGCGCTCAACTTGATAATTTTTGCCGTCAGTATCAAGAAATTTGTTGATGCGATCTTCCACATGGGGCAGCGCAATATAGGCGGTTATTGCTCCCAAGACACCTAGGCAAGCGATGATAGCAATAATCATCATCGGAATTCCATAAACGAAAAGCTGCGCAATCCACATGGCTGTAAGGGTGATGGTCATGCCAAAATCGGGCTGCAAAATTAATAGAGCGACGATAATTAAATAAAGGCCTGCCGAGATGCCGTATTTCAAGGTCCAACGCTCGGCATGATATTTTTGTAAAATGAAAGCGTTGAAAATTATGAAGAAAGTTTTGGAGAATTCGGACGGTTGCAGGGTTAATCCTGCAATGTGAATCCAGCGCTTGGCGCCTTTTGCCTCTAAGCCAAAAAGCAGTACGGCAATCAACAATAATATTGCTGCGCCCAAGCCAACAATGGCAAAAATTTTAATTTGCTCTTGATCGAGAAACGAGATTGTAACCAGCAAAATCAAGGCTATAGCCGAAAAAATTAACTGTTTTTCAAGAAAAAAGAACTTATCGACAGCAATTCTTTTGGCAATTGCAGGGCTGGAAGTGGCCGTCATCATTAGGCCGAAGATGATTATGCCAAAAACTAAAAGGAAATTAATTTTGTCAATATCAATCCACCATTTAGTGATGGGACCTAGAGTATTGCGATCGAAATGTTGGTTTTGCATTTTATAACCATTTTTATTAAACTGATGTCACTGAATTTAAAACTTAAAATTTAAAATTTCTATGAAAACAAAAGCCGCTTCCAACAAAACAAAATCTGCAAAAAATTCTACCACTGCAAATAAAATGTGGGGCGGGCGTTTTGAAACTAGCCCAGCAGAATTAATGCTAGAAATTAATCAATCAATTAGTTTTGATCAAAAGTTGTACAAGCAAGATATTCGCGGCTCTATTGCCCATGCAAAAATGTTGTCATCGGTAAAAATTATTTCTAATACTGAGGCAAAAAAAATTATCGATGGCTTATTGGCGATTGAAAAAGAAATTAATTCTGGAAAATTTATTTTCAAAAGAGAGTTAGAAGATATTCACATGAATATTGAATCGCGCTTAAAAGAAATTATTGGCGATGTGGCAGGAAAGCTTCATACAGCTCGCTCGCGCAATGATCAGGTTGCTACAGATTTTCGCTTATTCATTCGTGATGAAATTGATATTATCAGAAATTTATTAGTAGAATTAGAAAAAAATTTCGTCAAAAAAGCGTCAGAAAATTTTGGCGTAATCATGCCCGGATTCACGCATTTACAGGTTGCGCAGCCTGTGCTGTTTTCACATCATCTGCTTGCATATTTTGAAATGTTCAAGCGCGATATTTTTCGCTTAGATGATTTACGCACTCGCTTAAACGAATGCCCTCTAGGCTCCTGCGCCATGTCTGGCACTTCATTTCCCATCGATCGCAACTTTACCGCAGTTGAATTAGGCTTCGACCGCCCTACAGCCAACTCGATGGATTCAGTTTCTGACCGCGACTTTGCCATCGAATTTTTATCTTGCGCCTCAATCATCGCCCTACACCTGTCTCGCTTAGCAGAAGAAATTGTCATCTGGATGAGCAAAGGCTTCGACTTCATCAAACTCTCTGACGCCTTTACTTCAGGCAGTTCAATCATGCCACAGAAAAAAAATCCTGACGCGGCAGAATTAATTCGCGCAAAATCGGGGCGCATTTTTGGTTCGCTTTTTGCTTTGCTAACAGTAATCAAGGGCCTTCCCCTCACCTATTCCAAAGATATGCAAGAAGACAAAGAAGTTGTTTTTGATGCAGCAAAAAACATTCGCCTATCGTTGCAAGCCATGTCTGGCATGGTTCTTGACATGAAGGTAAATGATAAAAAAATGCTAGAAATGGCGCGCAGTGGCTATTCTACTGCTACCGACCTTGCTGATTGGTTGGTAAAAAATCTGCAAATTCCGTTTCGCAACGCGCATCATATTACTGGTGCAATTGTAAAAATGGCGGAAGATAAAAATGTTGAATTGCATCAATTAAAAATTTCTGATTTGCAAAAAGTTGAGAAAAAAATTACTGCGGAAGTTTTTAAGGTGTTGAGTGTGGAAAATTCTGTAGCCTCGAAAGCTAGCTTTGGCGGTACTGCGCAGAGTGAAGTTAAAAAACAAATTTTGTTGGCGGAGAAATTTCTGCA
>CANGNU010000125.1 GCA_947455365.1 Rickettsiales bacterium
ATGCAACCATGACAGACGGGCCTTCGTCCTATTTCAATTCTACAATAGTGAAGAACATTTCAATCAAATTTTTTGAAGTTTCACCAACTACAAATTCACAAAAAGCTTCAAGCTCAACAGCGTATCCGCGCTTGCTGTAAGTGAGGCCATAGGTTCTGCGAATAACTTCAAGCGCGTAAAAAGGCGCAGGATATTGACCTTTGGTTTTTTTCCATAAATCTTGCTTGGCGAAATAAAAAATAAAATGTTTCACCAATAGCAGAGATTCAATAATGAAGCGCTTCTTCGCTGCATCTTTACGGGCTTTTAAATAGTGATTTTCATCGCCAGAATTAATAATTTCTGTTACAAAATTACTAAGCTTTTCTTCAAGAAATTCTTCACGAATAATGTCATCAACCAAACCAATTTTGAAGGCTTTTTTAGCATCAATTGCTTTGCCAGAAAGAATAATTTTAAGTGATTCAGCAAGGCCAACCAACTTAGGCAGGCGTTGGGTTCCACCAAATCCGGGAATAATTCCCAAATTAACTTCTGGCAAACCAAGCATGGTTTTTGTATTCAAAACCGCCACGCGATATTTACAAGCCAGCGCCAATTCTAAACCGCCACCAAGGCATGCCCCATCTATTACGGCAATGGTTGTAATTTTTAACGCTGCAATGCGCGAAATAACATTTTGTCCACGCGAAACTTTTTCATAAGCGTCTTTTTCATCGCTTATTTCTTTAATTTCATTGATGTCAGCGCCAGCGATAAAAATGTCTTTTTTTGCCGAACTGATTAACAAAATGCGAATTGCCTTATTGCCCTCAATTACATTCAATGCCTTCTCTAGCTCAAGCAGAACAGGCTTGGAAAGCTTGTTTACTTTTTGGCTTGGCAAATCAAAAACCAAATTTGCCACGCCATTTTTATCAATTGTAAATTTTAAACTGGTCATTGATGTAAAATATTAAAGCTCTGTTTCATTGGTTCTTTCTACAATCACCACTTCCGCTGTCGAAACATTAGAAATATTTGCTGAGGGAATCGGCTCTGAATATGAACTCGGTTCTGAATAATTTGTCGCTGCTTGATTGTGGTCGTACAAAGGATTTGTAAACGCCAACCCCTGCTCCGGCGCTAAATTACCAACCCTATTATTTTTTTTAGATTTAATAATTTTAGCTACGAGAAAGGTTAATAAGGAACCACCGACGACCCCACCAATTGCTCCATAAAGGGCATCTTTAGACCACCCCCCTCCTGCAGAATTAGAATTTGGAGCTTCAGTTGTAGAGCTTGAAGGCTTTTGTGTTGGTGTAGAGCTTGAAGACTCTGGAGTTGTAGATGAAGCTTCTTTTGATGTAGAACTTGAAGCCTTTGATGTAGAACTTGGAGCATTTGGTGTAGAGCTTGAAGCCTTTTGTGTTGTAGAGCTTGAAGGCTTTTGTGTTGTTGTAGAGCTTGAAGCCTGTTGTGTTGTAGAAACCACGCTATATCCCCCAAAAACCTGATTAAACTTTTCTTGTGAGAAACCTTCTAACGCAAAAACAAATCCACCGCTAGAAACAAGTGTAATATTTACCCCATTATCTTCAAAATTTGTTACATTAATAGGGCCACTAAAATTTGCTGGCAAAATAATATCTGTATTAGAATTTTCTCCTTCAAAATTAATATAAACCGCCTTTTTATTTTCGATTGCAGTTAAATTGCCCAAATTAATTGAACTTAAGGAAGAATTGGTACCTTCTGGCACATAAAACTCCCAAAACGAATATTGATTCAAAACTTCGGCACTTGGAGCAAAAGAAGAATTTCCAATGTTGGCAGATGCCGATAATGGACTATCAACCGTTCCAGCCGCAACTTGCGCAAGATATTCTTTTGTGTATAAATTTCTATAAATAGAAACCGAACCGTCCTCTGCAGTAAGAACGCCATAATTAAACGAGCCATCTTCAGAGGTTCCGTTGGTAATTTGAGTTAATCCCGTTGGAACACTATAAACTTGGTTTAGTTTTTCATATCCATCATCATAAACTTTATAAATATAATTGTTGCCATCATTAGTTCTAAAATAAAATTCAGCCGTACCATTTACATTTTGACTGCCTACAAAACTAACATTTTTTCCTAAATTAAAACCTGTATTAATTGGCTCGGAAGGAAGATTAAAAAGAATCGGAAGACCTTCAGAATTATCAACATTAATCGCAAAATTCACTGGATCTGTTCCATTGTTAAAGATTGAGCCATCATATTGCACTTTAATAGATAAAGTATTGTCACCATTTTTTTCATAATTAAGTCCTTTAAGAGAATTGACAAAAGAACCCTCCACTTTCCCTCCAGTTTCATTAAAAGCTTGACTTACAATAGGGTTGCCTAAGGTTTCATAAAAAATTTCAAGCACTTCTCCATTGGTATTTCGAAAGAATAACGCAAAATTTCCAAGGGTTCCATTATTTGGCAATTGTGGCATTTCAACATTAATATTAAAATCTCCCCCAATATTTTGCCCTTGCTTATTAAGAAACATATAAACAGAATTTTGCAAATTGGGGCTTTCAATGATTGCACTAGAAATATTCACATTAATAAAATTTGTACCATTACCAATTGGCGCGACAGCATTAACAACATTGCTGAAATATGAAGTGCCCGGATAATTAGTTTCATTATTTGTTACTGTCGCATTAACAACGCCTGAAGCAGCTGAATCTAAGTCTCTTCTTTTTTGCGGCTTAAGATTCCCACTCTTAAAATCTGACTCTAATCTTTTTTCTGCATCTTTAGCTGCTGCTTTAGCCACCTCTGTTGCTGTTTTTAATTTCTCTAGCAATGCTTTCGCCAAATTAATTTCAATTTCACCAACCTCAACAGAATTTTTCTCAATAAATTGTTCGCACTTTTCAAAGTTGTCGCGACATTTCGCAAGATTTTCAACCGCCCCAATCAATTCTACATAATAATTTTTTTCAGAAAAATCATAATTTAAATTTTGATATTTTTCAAACTTCTCAACAATTTTTTGAGTATTTAATAGCTCTTGTTTTAAAGCATTACTAAAAAAATTATTAGCCGACTGGTGTAATTCTTGTTTTGATGTTTCTATCCTATTGTGTTCTACATCTTTTTTTATTGCCGATTTTTTATTAACCTCTGCCTCATTTTTCTTTTGCTGCGTGTAACCTGTATAATATTTTATTTTTTTATCGACTGAGATAGCAAATTTACGCAACATTTCCCCCAAAACTTCTCCAGGGTGTTTTTCTGCAACAGAATTCATAGCTACTACCATTGGTGCCTTACTGCCATGTTCAAGGGAAGGATTGATTTGAGCATTGCTTGTCAAACTATTTGCTGTGCTATTTTTAGCAGAAATGTTAGTATCCATAAAATTTTAAAATTAGTATAAAAAAATATTTTAATGCGCTAAAAATTTTTCAACCTCTAAGGCAGCCATGCAACCAGTGCCTGCTGCCGTTACTGCTTGACGATAAACTTTATCTTGTATATCACCTGCTGCAAAAACTCCAACAATATTAGTTGTTGCAGTGCCTTTTTTGGTTAATATGTATCCTTCTGCGTCAATTTCTAAGCCAGTTTTTGCGAATAAATCAGAGTTTGGTTTGTGGCCAATTGCAATAAATACACCGTCAATTTTTAACTCTTGTGTTAAGCCATCTTGGGTATTTTTCAGCCGCACTCCCGTCACGCTTTTTGGGATTTCAGAGCCTA
>CANGNU010000126.1 GCA_947455365.1 Rickettsiales bacterium
CCTTTTCAGCATTGTGACAAGTGGCGCATTTCTTAAAAATTTTTGCGCCATTATCAACATTAGCAGAAGCCATGAGCGCAGCAATATCAACGGGTTTCTCAACTTTTTTTACTGGCTTACCATCAGCAGAAATTGCAATTTCATAGCCGCGTTTTAACATTACTTTTGGACGATATAATAAATTGGCCAACAAAGTTGCAACCAATACAATAGCGACTGCACAAGCAAAACCAATAAGTGTAATTTTAAATTTTTCCATAAACAAAAATTAAAAAAGTATTGAAAGAGATTTTTCTTCAGAGATGTTGCGAATTGCCTCTCCAAGCAGATTGGCCATATTTATAATACGGATATTTTTAACTTCTAGAGTTTCTTTTCTTGGCTCAATTGAATTGGTAATTACCAAATTTTTTAGCTTAGAATTAGCAATTTTTTGATGCGCATTGGCTGATAAAACGCCGTGAGTAATGTGGGCAGAGACTGACTTTGCACCCTTATCTATCAAGGCTTCAGCAGCATTGCATAAAGTGCCACCTGAATCAACAATGTCATCAACAATGATGCAATTTTTGCCAGCAATATCGCCAATAATATTCATCACCTCACTTACTCCAGCGCGGGGGCGACGCTTATCAACAATTGCCAAGTCAGCGCCGACGCGTTTTGCAACATCGCGGGCGCGCACAAGTCCACCAACATCTGGCGAGATTATAACTAAATTTTCGCTGTCAAAATTTTGCTTAATGTCGTCAGCAAAAGCTGGTGAGGCGTAGAGGTTATCGACTGGAATATCGAAGAAACCTTGAATTTGTGAAGCGTGCAAATCTAGTGTCAGCACGCGATCAGCGCCGGCAGAAGTAATTAAATTAGCCACCAACTTTGCCGAAATTGGCGTACGGGGCGCGGCTTTGCGGTCTTGGCGGGCATAGCCATAATAAGGAATAACTGCCGTGATGCGGCGCGCCGAGGCTCTGCGCAAGGCATCAATTGCAATCAACAATTCCATAATATGGTCGTTTGATGGCTTAGATGTTGATTGCACAACAAAAATATCTTCACCGCGAACATTTTCTTTTATTTCAACAAAAACTTCGTGATCAGAAAAGCGTTTAATTTCAGCATCAACTAATTTTATTTTTAAGTAGTTGGCAATTTCTTGAGAAAGGCTAATATTACTGTTGCAAGCTAAAAGTTTCATGTTTTTATTAAGGCTTATTTTTATAAAAAATCCGCTACATTCTAGACATTCATTCAACAATTTCAACTAAACAAAATTAATTTATGTTTGAAAATATCGAGCTTTATGAAATTATTAAAATTATCCACCTCGTTGCAGTAATATCATGGCTTGCGGGGCTTTTATATTTGCCAAGAATTTTTGTTTACCACAGTTCAGTTGTAGTTGGATCAGATTCTGACAAACTGCTGCAAACCATGGAACGCAAGCTTCTGCGCTATATTATGAACCCTGCAATGATTGTTTCGTTACTCTGCGGATTTTACCTTGCCAGCGAAATTGGCTTTGGGTTTATATGGCTTCACATCAAGATTACCCTAGTTGCCGGATTAGTTTTCTATCACCATTTTTTAGGCAGATGTCGTAAAAATTTCGCTTCAGGAAAAAATAAATACAGCGAAAAATTCTATCGAATAATCAATGAAATTCCTACAATCGTCATGATCGCCATCGTTTCATTAGTAATCATCAAACCACTTTAAAAATACTTAAGGTAGCTCAACCCTTGTCCTACTTGCTTTGCGAGCGTCTCGAAGCTTGCTTCGTTCAGCCACAAAGTAAGTAGGACAAGGGTTTGAGCGAGGACAAGATCTATAAAAAAAAAATTTATAACATGCAAAATTTAGTCGAAATAACCGAAAAAAATCACAGCGTAAAATTAGATTTACGCTATGCCAGCACCAACAATGTTTGCAACATAAAATTATACCAAGAACCGCACTGCTACCTTCACCAAGAAGCTGCCGCAGCCTTACAACGCGCAATTAAAATTGCCGCCGAATCCAATTTACATTTTAAAATTTTTGATGGATTTCGCCCATTAAAAGTGCAGCAATTTATGTTTGATAAATTTCCTTCCAACGACCCAAATGGCGGATTTATTTCCAGCCCACTAACTGGCTCAACCCCACACTGTCGCGGTGTTGCAGTCGATTTAACTTTGCTTGATGCAAATGGAAATGAATTAGAAATGGGCTCAGATTTTGATGAATTTAGCGACCTTGCCTTTCACAACTGCACCAAGGTTTCACCTACAGCCAAGCGTAACCGCAAGCTATTGCTAGAAATTATGACTAAAGCTGGTTGGGATTTTTACAGCAAAGAATGGTGGCATTATCAATTATTTAACGCGCGCAGTTTTGCAATAATTGCCGATGATTCTTTAAGTGCGGTTTAGATTATCGAATCTAAATTAAGAATAAAATTTCTCGCCATTTTTCGCCATACTCAACAACAATTCACTAACGACAAAACGCTGACCATTCTTTTTATTAAACTCTTGCAAGCGCGCCACAACATTGTCAATTCCCACAGAATCGGCATAGCGTAAAACCCCGCCTCTAAAGGCTGGAAAGCCTGTTCCCATAATCATTGCCATATCTAAATAACGCGCATTTTTCACCACATTTTCTTCCAAACATTTTGCTGCTTCATTAACCATGGTTAAAATGCAGCGGTCGATAATTTCTTGGTCAGAAATGTAGAACGATTGAATTTTATTTGCCTTACGAACATTGGCAAGAATGCCAGAAATATCTGGGTTGACGCGCTTATTATTTTCACCAGCAAAATGCAGATAGAAACCTTTTTGCGCTTTTTTACCAAGCAGTTCTTTGTGATTTTTATAAAGATCATCAAGAATATCAGCAACGCGCATGCGGTCTCCGTAGGCATCTTGCAAGGAATGAGCCACTTTGCAACCAACATCAATGCCCACCACATCGGCTAAAATAAAGGGGCCCATTGGCATGCCAAATTTTTCAATCACGGCGTCGACTCGTGCAATTTCCGCACCTTCTTGCAGCAAATACGCAGCTTCATTCATGTAAGGCAAAAGAATTCGATTGACCAAAAAACCTGCAACATCTTTTACCACAATTGGCGTTTTACCAAGTTTTTTAGTTAATTTTACCACCGAAGCAATTGTTGCATCAGAGGTTTTTTCGCCACGAATTACCTCAACCAACGGCATGCGATTGACTGGATTAAAAAAGTGCATACCAGCAAAGCGCTCAGCATTTTGTAGGCCTTGCGCCATTTCGCTAATTGATAATGATGAAGTATTGCTGACAATAATTGTTGACGACGACACTTTAGTTTCTAGCTCGGCCAGCACATTTTTCTTCACCGCCATATTTTCTACCACTGCCTCAATAGCAAAATCAATCTTGTTGAAACCAGTAAAATCAAGACCAGAAGTAATTTTGCTAATTTTTAAATTTGCTTGCTCTGGCGTAAGTTTGCGAATTTTTTTCAGTTGATTGAAAATTTTTATAACTTGGTTATAGCATAGAGTGATAGCGTTTTGCGTAATATCTTTAATACGAATATTGATATTATTATTAGCAAAAAGCCAAGCAATTCCACCGCCCATTACGCCAGCTCCAAGCAAAGCGGCATTTTTTACATCGGGCGTTGCAAC
>CANGNU010000127.1 GCA_947455365.1 Rickettsiales bacterium
AGTGATTGTTAATGTCGTAAGAAATTCCGCCGCCGTAAATTGGTGCAATTTTTGAAGCGTTGCGCGATTTGCCGACTGAAGGCCAATCGATAGTGTAATGCACATTAGTCAAGCCAGCAATGCCAAAAATGTTGAGTCGTGAAAAAAGTGTAATTCCCAAATTTAACTTGCCGCCGTAGCGGTAATCAAGCTTTTGCGAGTCTTTTTTTGCAAGCTCTGCAACATCGGGCAGTTCATCAGAAAAATCGCGGGTTGAGCTGTGCAAGTGGTCGTAGAATATTTCTGGTGCGATAAAAGTTGCGCCTAAATGCAGTTTATAGCCTGTATTAATGCCGCCAGTAATGTTACTGCTGCTTCTTACGGCGCCATTGGTGGCAAAGCGATCTGCTGGCCCGCTAAATACGCGATGTTTCATGGTGGTGTCAACTTGCAAAGCATCAGCGCCAAGATAAAATCCACCGCTATTTTGGTAATATTTTTTTTGTCCATCTTGCTTTGATCCAACAAAAACATCTCGTCTTGTATTGCTATAATCTTGATTTGCCGAAGGCCCATAAAAGCCCTGTGCATGTGCATTAGCGATGGTTAGAAAAAATATCGTAAAAAATATTTTAGAAAAAAAATTCATAGCAAAATTCAGTTGCGTTCAAAGTGTGTTAAAGCGTAAAATTCAGTGAATCAGATTTTTTTTACTTATCAATATTTTCTTCAAAATGGAACAACAACTTGCCAAGCTAAATGTAGCGCAGCGCGATTCTGTGCTGCAAACCGAAGGGCCATTGCTGGTTTTAGCGGGTGCAGGCACTGGCAAAACCCGCGTGCTGACTACGCGCATTATTCATATCATCAATTCATATTTAGCGGCACCAGCGCAAATTTTGGCGGTAACTTTCACCAATAAAGCCGCGGCTGAAATGAAAAAACGCATCAGCGATGAAATTGGCGATGCGGCAAATAATTTATGGATTGGCACCTTCCACTCAATAGCGGCGCGCATTACAAGGCGTCACGCTGAAATTGTCGGGCTGAAAAGTGATTTTACCATTATCGACCAAGATGACCAAACGCGGCTGTTGAAGCAGATTATTGCTGACTTTAACATTGATGCCAAACAATTTCCTGCCAAAAATTATCTCAATAAAATTTCGCGGATGAAAGATTTGGGAACGGCTTCTGCGCTACAGGCTGAAGGGCCAAGCGCTGCGGGCGATAACGGCTTGCCAAAATTTCGCGAAATTTTTAATTTGTATCAATATCGGCTAAAGTCAATGAATGCAGCCGATTTTGGCGATTTGCTGGCCTTCAATTTAGAAATTTTTAAAAAAGCGCCCGAGGTTTTGGCATCTTATCAAGAGCGGTTTCACTACATTTTGGTTGATGAATATCAAGACACCAACAATGTGCAATATCAATGGCTGTTGCTTCTTGCTTCGCAGCACTGCAATTTGTGCGCGGTGGGTGATGATGACCAATCAATCTATAGCTGGCGCGGCGCCAACATTGCCAACATTTTGCGTTTTGAAAAAGATTTCGCCAACGCTACAGTCATAAGGCTTGAGCAAAATTATCGCAGCACGGGCAACATTTTAAAAGCGGCCGATTCGGTAATTTCGCACAACAAAGAACGCCACGGCAAAACCCTGTGGACCGACGCAGGACAAGGCGAGCCAGTGAAATTATTGTCATTTATAGATGACAGAAGTGAAGCCGCCACCATTGTCGAAACCATTGCAAAATTTTATCGTCAGAAAAAATATAAACTGTCGGAAAGCGCTATTTTAGTGCGCGCAGGCTATCAAACTCGCGCATTTGAAGAAGCATTTATTCGCGCTTCTTTGCCTTATAGAATTATTGGTGGGCTAAAGTTTTATGAAAGAATGGAAGTTAAAGATGCCATTTGCTACCTACGGACAGTAGCAAATCCGCATGATGATCTTGCCTTTAGTCGCATTATTAATGTGCCAAAACGCGGCGTTGGTGAAACGACTATCAACACTTTTTACCAAAAATCGCGCGCCGAAAATATTTCTTTATTCGCCGCCATTGCTGACGCCGTAATGAAAGATGAAGTGAAAGGTAAAGCCAAAGATGCGCTAAAAACTTTAGTCGAGCAAATTGTAAAATGGCGTTCACACCTAGAGCATGGCGGTTTGCCCGAAGCAGCAAAATTAATTTTAATGGAAAGCGGTTACATTCAAATGTGGCAAAGCGAAAATTCGTTAGAAGCGCAAGGAAGGCTGGAAAACATTGATGAATTTGCCAGCAGCTTGGCCGATTTTTCTAACATTACCGAATTTTTAGAATATGTCAGTTTGGTCGAAGCCAAAGAAGACAAAAACGCCCAAGACTGCGCCAGTGTTATGACGGTGCATGCTGCCAAAGGTTTAGAATTTGACCTTGTTTTTATTCCCGGATTAGAAGATTCGGTTTTCCCTAGTGCGCGCTCGGTTGAAGAGCGCAATGGCCTTGAAGAAGAGCGCCGCTTGTTTTATGTGGCAATTACCCGCGCTAAAAAAGAATTATTTTTGTCTTACGCTAAAACGCGATTTGTTTTTGGCGATTATCAAGCAGGAATTCCCTCGCGCTTTCTTAAAGAATTGCCAAGTGAAGTGGCGCAAAATGCGGTTGAACAAGAAGATAATTCTTACTCGCAATTTAGTCGCGGCGGTTTTTCTGGCGGTGGTTCTGCAAACTATTCTGCTGGAGCAAGAGCCAATTCTGCCACAAATTATTCTGCCGCAAAACAACATTCTGCAACTGCCGCGCGCCCAGTAACTACAACATTTTACAAAGCGGGAAATGCACCAACTTACGCAACAAAAACCGTTGCGCCATCAAGCTCTAGCCTTACTCCTGACACAACAAATGCCCTCTTCGGCAAAAGAATGTTCCACCAAAAATTTGGCTATGGAAAAGTTGTGGGAATAGATGGCTCTAAGCTTGACATTGTTTTTGAAAAAGCTGGCCGCAAAGTTGTTTTGCAAAATTTTGTAGCGCCCGCTTGAGCCAATTGACTTTTGGCTTGCAATTCTGCAAAATTTCGCCACAATTCTGCGCAAATTGTTCGATTAATTAAATTTTGCTATGTCAAAAACTAACGCCATTACAAAAGAGCAGCGTAAAAAGATTAGGACAGCCTTGTGGGGATTTATAGAAGAAGGTGTTCCTTACAACGAGATAGCTGGCAAGATTAATGAGCAACTCACTAAAGTAGTTGAAAATAAAGACGCCACAATAACCCTTGACCAAATAAATGAAGAAATTACCGCCGTTGAAGCAGAAATAATTCAATTAAACAAAGATAATCCTAGAGGAGCAGTACCGAAAAAAGTAGATGGGAAGTCAGTAATAGAAACAATAGATGAGGCAAAAGAAGTAAAAAGACAAGCTGCAATCGCAACATTAGCTGAAAAAGAAGGTGTTGACAAAGAACAAAAAGAACAAGTTGGGTTTTTAGCAGATGCGTTGGTGGCAATGGAGCGCATACAAGATAGAGCAAAGTATAAAGTGGAATTGAGTAAAGAGGCTGCAAAAAAAGCAGCGTGGGAAGAAAACGACAAATTGGCCGCCGCTGAAGAAGAAATTGTCGATGAAATAACAGCGGAAACAAATAAAAATAAAGCAGTCATAGAAGCAAAAGAGG
>CANGNU010000128.1 GCA_947455365.1 Rickettsiales bacterium
AATAAAAAAGTTACGAAAATCAATTTATCAATTGCCAAGCAATGAGTTGCTAATTGATCGCTCGGGCGATAACAAAGACAAAAAAGTTAGCAAATCGCAAATTGAAGCGCAGTCAAAAATGTTGACCAAAGTGCTGGAAGATTTTGGCGTTTACGGCACTTCTTTGGGCGCCAAAGTTGGCCCTGTGGTTACGCTGCACGAATTTGAGCCAGCCGCTGGCACCAAGGCTTCGCGGGTTATTGGATTATCCGACGACATTGCCCGATCAATGAGTGCAGTTTCAGCGCGCATTGCGGTTATTCCCGGCAAAACTTCTATTGGAATTGAGCTTCCCAACGCCAAACGCGAGATGATTTTTCTGCGCGAAATGATTGAGTCGAAAGACTATAAAGCCTCGCAAAATTTCTTGCCGATGATTCTTGGCAAAGACATTGGTGGTGAGCCAATTATTGCCGATTTAGCCAAAATGCCGCATCTGTTAATTGCTGGTACAACGGGCTCTGGCAAGTCTGTCGGCCTAAATGTGATGATTCTCTCGCTGCTCTACCGCTTGCGCCCCGATGAATGTAAATTTATTATGATTGACCCAAAAATGTTGGAATTGTCAGTTTATGATGGCATTCCGCACTTACTGGCGCCTGTGGTTACCGAGCCCGGTAAAGCGGTCATTGCCCTAAAATGGGTGACTAATGAAATGGAAGAGCGCTATCGTTTAATGTCCAGTTTTGGTGTGCGCAATCTTTCTGGTTATAATGAGAAGGCTGAAAAGGCAATGGTTTCGGGCGAAAAATTAAGTCGCAAAGTGCAAACTGGGTACAACCCCGAAAATGGCAAACCAATTATTGAAGAACTAGAATTTGAGCCAAAAAAACTGCCTTACATTGTGGTAATTATTGACGAAATGGCCGATTTAATGATGGTTGCGGGCAAAGAAATTGAAAGCTCGGTGCAGCGCTTGGCGCAAATGGCGCGGGCTGCTGGCATTCACATTATTACTGCAACTCAACGGCCATCGGTTGATGTAATTACTGGCGTGATTAAGGCCAATTTTCCTACGCGCATAAGCTTTCAAGTTACTTCAAGAATTGATAGCCGCACCATTCTTGGCACGCAAGGGGCTGAACAGCTTCTAGGGCAGGGCGATATGATTTACATGTCGGGCGGCACTAAAATGATTCGCGTGCACGGCCCATTTTGTTCAGACGCCGAAATTGAAAAAATTGTCAATTTTATTAAAGACCAAGATTTAAGCGAGTTTGACGAAGGCGAGCAAGTTAACTTTGAAGCCGCGCTGCCACAGGCTGCAAGTGGCAATGATGACATTGAAGGAGGCGATGGCTCTGACGCCGATTTATACCGCAAAGCCGTGGCCATTGTGCGCCGCGACAAAAAACCTTCCATCAGTTATGTGCAGCGACAATTGCGCATTGGCTACAACCGCGCAGCGATTTTAGTTGAAAAAATGGAAGCAGAAGGTGTAATTAGTGCGCCGAATGTTGCGGGAAAACGCGAAGTGTTGGAAGAATAAATTCTGCAACGCAAATATTAATGAAAATAATTTTTTAAGATGCCGGGAAATGCAGTAGTTGCTAATAAAGCGAATTTAATACATAAGAATATTAAAACGCGAAATGCAGGAGTGGATCCGTTTGCTAAAATTTTAAAAGGACCATTCCACATTCCAGAAAAAATAGGCGACAAAGATTTTACCGCAGAAAATTTTGAAGAATATCTTGCCAGCACCAAAGTTTCTGTCAGCGAAGAAGCCTTCAAGTTAATGAAGAAGCACATCGCGCTTGTTATGGAGCATGGCACTGAAACTGAAAAAGCATGCTACCTCAAGCAAATTTTTAACAATGAAGATCCAGAACATCCGGTTAAACCAGAAAGCATTACTGATGAGCAATTGCAATTGCTTATCCATCGTTTAATAACCAATAAGCCACCGGCTTTTTATGATGCCGATGAGAAGTTTTTATTGCGCAACAATGAGGCAAGAAATAATGGTTATCGTAATTTTTTAGATTTACATAAAAAATCAGCGCAAGATGTTCATTTTAATCTAGAAAACTACATCTCATCTGACGAACTTCTCCTTGCTTCATTAATTGGCCTATCCGGCAAAACATATTTTGTCAATAACGGTGCGCCAAATAATAGAGGTGTACTTCCTGCCATTGCTGAAGATATTATAGAAGATGGCGCTTACACTGCCTCTACACAAAACTTGATTGACCTGCAGAGCATGGTGCTTGAGCCACTTGGTACTGATGTAGTTGACCTGAAGTACATTGCTTCTGGCAACAGGGCAGATGAAAATCTTGAGAATTACAACGCAAAAGAATACAACGCAGAAAAAAGTAAAATTTGGCAAGAATTTTATGGTATAACTAATACCGAAACAACGCCAGTTTTGATTGATACAAAAAATGCTGTAGGTAAAAAACGTTTTGTAAAAATTACAGCAAGCGATCGTCCAGAATATAAGGATAAATATCTTGATACAGAAGCCTTTGCAAAAATTCTAAGATTGCGCCTTCAAGAACATTTTCTGCAAGCCAATGAACTTGCTACGCAAGCAAAGCCAGCCTACATTCACCTTGATGCAAAAGCATTTTTGCAAGGCATTGAGTTAGAAGGCGAAGTTGAGAATCAAATATTATTTGATGCAGCGCATGATGTTATTAAAGAGTTAAAATTGCCAAATATTGCAGACATAGATTTTGCGTTTCCTGCAGGAAGAGATGTTGGTAAAACAATAATTAATTTTGGCGGTCATAATTTAAATTTATTCAGTGATCCTATTGAATTAAAAGATAAAGATGACAAAAAAATAGCAATATATTTAACAAAGAATAGCCCATCAACCAGTACAAAAAACAAAAAAGGCTCTGGCGGCGCAACTCAAAACATTAAAGCCGATAAAACCCTCGTGCAAGTCATTGTTGGCGAAAGCAATGCCATTAGTGGAAATAAATATTGGGTTGATGGCGCCGCAGATGCCCAAGATTCAAGCCACAACGCCGCCCTTAGTGCCCCAATGTTTGCGCACGCTTCACACCAATTGCTCAACCCCAATCTTGAACTAACCAAGTTTAAATTAAATGTTCATGACCCAAGGGAATCTAAAGTAGATAAAGTTACGAAAGAATTAAACTTAGCGCCAATAGAGGTGAAGTTAGATAGCCTTACAAGTGACAGTAATCTTGGCATTGTCATAAATCAAATTGATGGAAAAATTTACCTATCAGAAATTAAAACAGGTGGTTTATTTGAAGGCAAGAACGAGCCAAGAGTTTTGCATACAGCAATTTCTAAAGTTGGCGCTGAAGATACTTCTGGTAAAAACCTAGATGAAGTTAAGCAACTTATTGCTAATGCAAAAACTGCCGGCACTCTTACATTAACTTTTAACCCTGCAGATTCTAAAAAAGAATTATTCAAACTAACAAATAATATTGTTGAGAAGTTTAATAGTTTCGGTCTAAAAGTTTTAGAACATTCAGTTGAAAATGATAAAAATCTTACCATTACTTGCAACAATCATGAGAATAAAACCGAAACCAAGAAGGGGCTTAATTTTCAAGACCTTCTGCGCATTAATCTTGGTGTAACTGCCCTTCAGAATATTGATGAAC
>CANGNU010000129.1 GCA_947455365.1 Rickettsiales bacterium
GCTTCGCAATAAAAGAGAATTTAAAAATTTTAAAGTGTATTATCATACTATCGTTTGGGGCGATGATTTAGATTTAGCCCCAGAGTTTTTACAAGATTTACTTGTAGTTAAAAAATGAACCCGCGAGTAAAAAAAGTCACCCCACTAGAAGATTACAAAATAGAACCAACCTTTACCAACAGCGAGGTGAAAATATTCGATGTCGCTCCATACCTTAATTTTGGTGTGTTCCAAGAACTGCGCGATAAATCTCTTTTCAACGCAGTTGAGGCGTGGGAAGGAACTGTAAGATGGTCGCATGACCAAGACTTTTGCCCAGATACTTTATACGAAGAAAGTCTTCCCAAAAAATTCTAAGCCTTCCACTTGAAACCACCACCAAAAAACCAAAATTTCACGCGAATTAAATCTTGTTTATTACGAGTTAAATTTGATAATAATTCGCAGTTATTTTGGTTCATAATCAACACTCATAACCCACACAACTAAAACCATGAAACAACAAAAACAAAAAGAATTATTCCCAAATTTCAACACAACCCTAACCAAAAACCTAACCACAAATCTCAGACTAATCAAACCCACTCAACAAAAAACAACCCCAAAATTCATCGATCTTTTTAGCGGCATTGGTGGCTTTCACCTTGCATTGCACAACCTTGGAGCCGATTGCGTATTCGCCTCTGAATGGGATGATTCTGCGCGCAAAACATATGAACATAATTTTTCTGGAATATCTCCCCAAATTTTTGAAACTGAAAATTTTGCAGGCGATATAACTTTAGTTGATCCAAAATCAATTCCCAATTTTAATATTTTATGCGCTGGTTTTCCTTGCCAGCCCTTCTCGCAAGCGGGTTTTAAAAAAGGCTTCAATGAAACTAGAGGAACACTTTTTTTCAACATTGTAAATATTATCAACGAAAAAAAGCCCGAAGCATTCTTTCTTGAAAATGTTCGTCACCTTCTAAAACATGATGATGGAAAAACATTCGAGGTCATTAAAAGAACGCTTGAAGATTTAGGATATTCATTTTTTCATAAAATAATCAAAGCCTCCGATTATGGCTTGCCACAGCACAGGCCGCGACTTTTCATGGTTGGATTTAAAAATAAAAATATAGATTTTAAATTTCCTAATCCAATTCCTTTAAAATATAAATTATCAGATATTTTGGGAGGTGAATGCAAAAAAGAAATTGGTTTTACTTTGCGAGTAGGCGGCAGAAGCAGTGGAATAGATGATAGAAGAAATTGGGATACTTATTTAGTTGATGGAAAAATAAAAAAAATTGGATCAAAAGAAGGCTTAAAATTGCAAGGTTTTCCTGATGGTTTTGCATTTCCTGTAACTGAGGCGCAGGCCATGAAGCAGCTTGGCAACTCGGTCGCCGTGCCTGCAATTCAAATTGTTGCAGAAGAGATAATTAAAAAGCTGCGCGAAAATGAAAAAATTTAACGGCTTTGCAAATAAAGGCGAATGGTCAGAATTTTATGCTTTTTTAAAAATACTTGAACAAAAAAAACTTTCTGCAGCTAATCAAGATTTAGAAATAACTGATGAAGGCTCGTTTGTTTTTTGCAAAATAATTAGAGTGGAAGATGGTCTAACTAAAATTTACGATATATCAAATCCGTTGTCAGATATTGTAATTACTGATCAAAACGGTGTTGTTCTAAAGCAAATTTCAAGCGATGGATTAAAATTAAAAACTTTAAAAATTTTTGAGAAAATTAAAAATGGCAAAGTGGTTGAGGGCAAGAGGGGAGCCTTTAGAATTGAAGAAGCTGAAGAGATGATGCAAGAATTTCTTTGTCTAAGTGTTAAAGCTGGCAATGGAAAAAAATCTGATATTGTGGCGATTATTCAAGATAGAATAAAAGAAGCAGAGCCGCAGCTGGGGTTTTCTGTTAAGTCAATGATTGGTGGCTCTTCAACCTTATTTAATGCTTCGCAAGATACTAATTTTATTTTTAAAGTTACGGGATTTTCTGGTGATATTAAAAAAGTGAATTCGATAAAAACTAAATCAAAAATTAGAGACCGTTTATCAAAAATAATTAGCAGTGGCGGTCAGTTGTCATTTGTTTCTGTTGCTGGAGAAAAATTTGATACAAATTTAAGAAATATTGATAGCTCTTTTCCAAAAATTATGGCGCAAATGTTGATGGAATTTTTTCTTGGAAAAGGTTCGTTATTGTCAGATCTTGTAAAAATATTAGCAGAAAATGAAGTGTTGAAAAAAGAATTTGGCTCATCGGTTTTAGGTTATGAAATAAAAATGAAGAGATTTCTTGATGCTGCGGCGTTGGGAATGGTTAGCAATACTGAGTGGAATGGGCTTAGCGAAGCTCAAGGTGGTTATATTGTGGTTAAGGATAATGGTGAGGTTGTTTGTTATCATTTGTATAATCGGGATAAATTCTCATCTTATTTGTATAAGAATACTAAGCTTGAAACTGCGTCTAGCACAAGGCATAAATTTGGGGTTTTGTATGAGAATGGTGGTGAGTTATTTTTTAATTTGAATTTGCAGGTTAGGTTTGTGAAGTAGTTTTTTTGTGCTTTTGAGAAGCCTTAGTAATAAAGGGTTTGGTCCATTTTCTTGAGGTTGGGAAAATGGTTGAAAATAATTAGAATTTATATCCCTCTCTTGACACTAAAAACAAGGTTTCATAAAATCCTCTACAACACACGCTACATCTAGAGTAGTGTGCCACACACCACGGTGTGTGGCTTTTATTTATCACCAGAAAACCAAATTTCACTCACCATGAAAAAACTACAACTCCTTTTCACCTTGCTCTTTCTAGCTCTCTTTCCATCTCAATCTTTCGCAACAGAAAAAACCATCGACATGGAAGTGCTTTATTATAACCCAATTCCTGCAGATTTGCGCGCAACTTTTGACAGCTATGCCACAAAATATAATCCCTCGCAAATGCTGCCACTTCTAATACGAGACAATCAAATATGAAAACCGCCAAAATTTTCCTCCTCACTTTTACTTTATTTTTAACGAACCTCAACAATTCATATTGCAAAATTTTTGATTATGGTTTTGAAGAAAATGAAGATTATATTGAAATTACCGATATCGAAAATATCTATGCGCCGCGCAGGTTGAGAAAGATTCTAGATTATTATTCAAAATTGGATTTATCAAAAAAAAGTGATCGTAATGAGGTGAATAAAATTCGCAGCATTTCAGACGCTAAAACAACTGAAGAATATCTAAAATTATTCAAAGAAAAATTTATTGTTACGCAAATACAAAAATCAAAACGCAAAGATGATGAATGTGGCGACGGTAGTTTTCGAATTACTTTCACAATATATCCAGCAGCTATGGAAGCGCTTTCAATAACAATTAAAGATGATGACAAAATATGCGAAATATGGGATCACGAGATTGAACTAAAAAGATATAGAGACGAATATCTCGTGAAAGATTATAGCGATTATTGGCTTTAGTTTCTTTAATTAAATTAGATAAAAATTATGACAAATAAATTTGATCAAAACATGGAAAAATGGCTTAAGGTTGAAGAAGCCGAAGGTGCTCACAAAAGAAAAGCTTTAGAAAATGCCTCGACGGTTTTTGATGATAATGAC
>CANGNU010000130.1 GCA_947455365.1 Rickettsiales bacterium
AAAAATTGAATGATAAAATTTTGTAGCCAATTAAACTGCACTGCATTCTACCAACAATTTTCTCTTAATCAACCCTTACTATGACGGAAATATATTTTGATATATTGCTGCCGCTGCCCTTCGACCAAGCCTTTACCTACAAGGCCTGTCATGGCCTTGAAGTAAGAATTGGTGATGTAGTAAAAGTGCCTTTTCGCAAAAAAGAATTATGGGGTTTGGTGGTTGGCAAGCCGCATGGCGAGGGCGCGCAAGTGGCATCGCATAAAATAAAAGAAATTATCGCCAAAAATTCGCTAATTAGTTTTTCGCCAGAATTGTTAGATTTTGTTAAGCGAGTAGCGGCTTACAACCTTGCGCCTAAAGGCTTGGTGCTAAAAGCGTTTTTAGGTGTGTTGAATGGTGACAAAGTAAAAAATCAAGAATTGGCAACACGGGCCCTAGAGCAGAGCATTGATACCGCGAAAATTATGCTGCGAAAATTATCGCCAAATCAGCAAAAAATTGCCGATGAAATTTTAGAAGGCAAGGGCGCCAGCGTTAGCCTGATTGACGCGGTGACTGGTTCAGGAAAAACCGAAATTTATTTTGCGATTATTGCGCAAATTTTAAAAAGAGAAGGTTTAAGCATAGAAAGGCTTGAAGCTGTAAGGAAAAAAGAAGATAATAAATTTGCAGAATTTAAAGAAAAAATTAATTCAGATAAAAAAGATGTAAATACAGAAAACTGTAAAACCGTAAAACCACAAATTTTAATTCTTCTTCCCGAAATTGCGCTAACCAGCCAGCTTCTAAGCCGCTTTGAAGAACAATTTGGTTTTAAACCAGCTTTGTGGCATTCAAAAATTTCACCAAAAGCCAAGCGCGAAATTTTTTATGGAATTGTTAGTGGGTCGGTGCAAGTGTTGATTGGCGCGCGTTCAGCGCTGTTATTGCCATTCAAAAATTTGCAATTAGTCATTGTCGATGAAGAACACGATTCTTCATTTAAGCAAGAAGATGTTTTTAATTTCAATGCCCGCGATATGGCTATTTTAAAGGCCGCGCTTGAAACTTTTCCAGTCATTTTATCATCAGCAACGCCGTCACTTGAAAGTTATCAAAACGCTAAATCGGGCAAATATAATTACTTTCATTTAGGCGATAAATTCAACCAAAAAAACAGCGCAATTGAAGTGATTGACCTTAGGCAGACTAAGCTGGACAAGGGTTGCTACATTTCGCCAATTTTGCGCCAAGAATTAGCAAAAAATATTGAGCTAAAGCAGCAAAGTTTGCTCTTTCTAAACCGTCGTGGATACGCGCCAGTTACGCTTTGCAAGGCTTGCGGCGAAAAAGTAAATTGCCCCAATTGCAGTTGTTATTTAGTGCATCACAAACAGGCGCGCACCGCCATCTGCCACTATTGCGGCCATAGCGAAATTTTTTCGCACAACTGCAAAACTTGCGGTGAAAAAGATGTAATTATTAATATTGGTGCTGGTGTAGAAAAAATTGAAGAAGAGGTGAGAAGTCTTTTCCCAGAAGCGCGCATCGCAGTTATTACTAGTGATAATATTGCCAGTTTTGCTGAAGTTGATGCGCTGGTAAAAAAAATTACGGCAGGCGAAATTGACATTATTATTGGCACGCAAATTATCGCCAAAGGCTATGATTTTCCGGGATTGTCTCTAGTTGGTGTGGTTGATGCCGATAGCGGATTTTATTCTTCCGAATTAAAATCGGCCGAAAAATCTTTTCAACTTTTAAGTCAAGTAATTGGCCGCGCAGGCCGTAAAGACTACCACGGCAAGATTTTTATTCAAACTTATAATCCGCAAAATTTTATTTTTGAAAAAATAATTCAAAATGATAAAAAAGGTTTTTTTGAATTTGAAATTGCCAATCGCAAAAACATGAATTTGCCGCCATTTACTAAGATGGCCAGTTTTGTAATTAGTGCATTTGAAGAATCTGTAGCGTTAAAAGTGGCAAAAAAATTAGTCGCGACAATTCCTTTTAATGATGCAATAGAAGTGCTTGGTCCAGCGCCTACCGCAATTTCTCGCTTAAAAAATCGCCATCACTTTCGCGTGTTTTTAAAAGTAGAGAAGAAAATTAATTTGCAGAAATTAATTTTAGATGTTATGAAAGATGTTGAATTTCCAAGTCAAGTTCGCGTGAAAATTGACATCGATCCTTCTTAATAAATTTGCAGCAAAAAAATATGAAAAGCATTTTTAATTTATTTAAAAAATCATCGGCTCCAGTCCAGCAAAATCAAGACATTGGTGACAATGATACAAGAACAGCAGAGCAAATGCTAGAAGATATGTTAGCAACGCCATCGGCGCCAACAAATCAAGCAATGCAGTCACAAGTAGTGCAACCAGAAGTAATGCAGTCAGAGCAAGTTACGACAGAAAATCAGGCAGAGGAAAATCAGTTAGAGGAAGGCCAGCTAGAAGAATGGCAAGCTTCAGAAGAAGATGCGGCAGAGTTTGAGGCTGTTCCAGAAGAGGTTGCGGCAATAGAAGAGGAAATGGCGGCAGAATCTGTTGCAACAGCTGCAGTGGCGACAGAAGTAGGAGAAAGCGGTAAAACTTTGCAAGAGCTTTTTGAAGAATTGTCAGCGCAAATTCAGCTTGATCTTGATGAGGGCGGAGAAGCTTTGGCAATGGCCGAAGAAAAAACCGTGAAAGTTGCCGAGGCTGACCCAACTTCGCCAAATTACAAGCAAATGGTTGAAGAAGTAAAGGCGCTTCAAGCCAAAGCTGGCGCTGCTTTCAAGCGTGCTGAAAACATGATTAATACCACCAATGAATTATTGCCAAAGAAAAATGCGGCGTAAATAATTTGCACCAATGGCCTTGAAAATTCTCAAAAAATTCTTAAATTAACCAACTCACTAACTTTTTTATTTTTTATGACTAAAGAAACTAACGATCAAAATATTACACAAGATGTAATTAATTCAACCATTCCAGTATTGGTTGATTTTTGGGCGCCTTGGTGCGGGCCTTGTCGTCAGCTTTTGCCAATAGTTGAAGAAGTTGCCAAAGACACTGAAGGCAAGCTTGCAGTAGTAAAATGCAACATTGACGAAAACCCTGAAATGCCTTCAAAATTGGGCGTTCGCAGCATTCCTACTTTGATGATTTTTAAAGGTGGCAAAGTTGTTGATACCAAAATTGGATCACTATCAAAAAGCGCGCTTCATGAATGGATTAAAAGCAATATTTAATTTGTAAAATTTCACCACAATTTTTACTAATGTTTGTAAAAATTTTTCGTAAATAATGTTTTTTTATGAATGATTTACAAAATTTTTACGCGCAAAAAGAATTTCTTCTTAAAAAATCTCTCACCCAATTTGTGGAAAATGTAAAATTTTTTCCACAAATTGGCGTTGAGTTAGAATTTTATCTTCTGCAAAAAAAATCATCGCAACAGCAAAATTATTCAGCACAAAACTTATTACAACAAAACCTGCAAGCTGTTGAAAATCAAGACTTGGTGACAGATTACATTTTACAACTTTCGCAGTTTTTTTCTTCCGATAAAACAATTTACAAAATTGAAAAAGAGCAGGGCGTTTCGCAAATTGAAATAAAAATTGCGCCGCATTCTAATTTGT
>CANGNU010000131.1 GCA_947455365.1 Rickettsiales bacterium
AATATTCCGCTTGCGAAACATGGACAATCATATCGCCAGCGCCATGAAAATAAAGGGTTGGTGGCATGTTAGAAAAATCTAAATCAAAACAAGAAAACCGCGCCAATTCATCAAGCCAATAAATCAATTGCGCAAAATTTTTATCGCTAACATCAAGCGTGCGCGCAATTTCTCCAGCATTTTTATCATTCATTGAGGTTAAAATTGAAAACTGCTTGAGAGTAGCGTTGGGCGCTTGTGCAAAGCCATTGCGAAATTTTTTGAAAGTGTCAGAGGCCATGCCAGACTTAATTTTCGGGGTTTTTATCATTTGAAATGGCGGCGCAATTAAAATCAGCAATTTTGGTTGCAGAATTTTGCGCTCAATCAGGCGTAAGGCCAGTTGACCACCAAGACTCCAACCGACGAGAATTTCTGAGGAGGTAGAAACGCCACTATCAATATTTGTGGCAACCGAGGAAAAAAATTTCTCAACATCATCAAAGCCGCTATAATCAAGCGAAGAAACAAAAAAGGGATCAAAAATTTTATCATTAAAAATAAATTCTAATGAATCAAATTTTTGACCCCAGCCAGAAATACAAGTTATGTTTTTCTTCATAAGTTAAAGCGCCATTAAGCCAACAAGGGCAAGGCAAGAACTATAATTTGAAATCGCCAAATTTTTTCTTGAATTTTGTAACGCGTTCATCATTAACATTGACGAAGCTTTGACCTTTTTCTTGCCAAGCTGGATGATTTTTTGTGTCAACATCAAGCTTTAAAGTGTCGCCATCTTTACCGTAAGTTGTCATAATTGAAAACTTGTCACCGTTAGTCATCACTACATTAACAGTATGTAGCTTTGGGTGGGTATTGTTTGATAAATCTTTCTTTGCCATATAAAATGAATTTTATTTTTACGCTACACATCATAGCGAAACTAAGGACGACGCATTCTAAGCATAGATTTTTTCTAGTCAAGAGGCTTGAAAAAACAAAATCACTTGACATTGCAGTCAAAAACCCCAAAAATTGCCCTGTAAAACATATAAATGACATTATTCGTCAGGTCTCTACAGCACTGTAGTGGCGCCATTTTCCACTATACATTTTGGCGCTGAGGCTTACTAACCAAATAAGAAGGTTGATGAACATCAGATATTTTTTAAGAAAAAGACGGTTTGTTACTGCTTCAAAAGCCTTTGGTGCGGCCTTGTCCAAGGGTTTTTCAAGTTTTATCAAATTGGTTTTTACCAAAAGAACAATTCTTTTTGTTACCAGTCAAAAAATTCGCAGCATTACTCTGGGGCCAGTTGCACAGCTTTGCATTTTTATTTCAATTGCTTGGGTAGTGAATTTATTTTTTCAGTCGGTGCAATATAATGAAATTATCGACGAAAAATCTAAAGAAATTGCACATCTAAAAGATGTTAATGGATATTTTGAAACTGAATTCAGCAATATTAATGATAAGCTAAAAAAGGTTAATGATTATCTAATTTCGGTGACGGGGCAGGCTACTAACGCTTCCAACCACCAACAAAAAGCACTGATCATTCCAGAAAATTTGCAAGAACAAGAGTTATCAAAATCGGATAAACACACAATGGGCAGCATTAAAGATGCTGCTGACATGTTGTTCGATATTCAAATTGTCGCCAATGAGCGTATTAAAAAAATTGAAAAAACCATCTCTTTAACAGGGCTGCATATTAAAAAATATAACGCTCCAGCCATTGGTGGGCAAGGTGGGCCGTTAATTCCGGTTGATAATATTAAATCTAATAGCTTGGCGATAAAAAATTTCTCTAGAAGCGAAGGACTTGACACTATTAAGTTTGTCAGTGAGTTTGATCGTCTTATTGTTTTAGAAAAACTGACCAAAGTAATGCCCTTGGCGCGACCAATTAAAAGCTATTTTATCTCTAGTGGTTTTGGTACAAGGGTTGATCCAATCACTGGTGGCGGGGCTCGGCATCAAGGCTTAGATTTTGTCGGGCCGGATCACGAAAAAATTATTAGCCCTTCAGCTGGACGGGTAGTGCTTGCGGGCAGATTCAGCGATTATGGTAATGCGGTGGTAATTGATCACGGCTTCGGCATTACAACGCGTTACGGGCATTTATCGGCAGTGAAAGTTGCAAAGGGACAAATGGTAAAAAAAGGGGATGTTATTGCCTTGCAAGGCAGCACCGGCAGAAGTACTGGACAGCATTTGCACTATGAAATAAGATACAAAAATACCCCGCTTAACCCAAGAAAATTTCTCGAAGCAGGCGATGCTTTACTTAACGATTCAACTAAAATTAAACATGCAAATAGCTAATCTTAAAGCTCGCGTCGTTGCTATGACGCAAGGTGGCAATTCTGACAATGACAATAACAGCGCAATTACCCGCAAAATTGAAAGTATTAGTGCAAATTTTAAAAGCACCCCGACAATTTTTGCGAAAGATTTGCAAATTGAAGGCGACATTAGCAGTTCAGGATTGATTGAAATTGAAGGATTTGTGAAGGGAAATATTAAAGGAAACTCGGTTATTATTCGCGAAGGTGGCAGCATGCAAGGTGAGTTAGAGGCCGATTCTCTAAGCATTAAGGGGAAGTTTGAGGGAACAATTCGCGCAAAAAGCATTAACATTTCAAGCAAGGCAAAAATTCATGGCGTAGTAGAATATCACTCGCTTTCAGTTGAAGATGGCGCTTGTATTGACGGGCAGTTTAAGCAAGTTGGGGCGTAGTTTTAAAAAAGTTTTTTAGGGTTTTTCTCAAAAGGCGTCTTAGATTTTTCTAAGGCGCCTTTATAATTTGCGGCGATAATTTACCGCTTCAAGCAAGTGGATTTGATTTATTTTTTCGCTTTGTTCTAAATCGGCGATAGTGCGAGCAACCCTTAAAACTCTAGCAATTCCACGCATTGACAGCGACATTTTCTCCATTGATTTTTTTAAGATTTTTTGACACTCGCCGTCTAATTCAGTAAATTTTTCGAGTGTTTTGCCACTGACTTTGGCGTTGGTTTTTTGATTATCTTGCAGAGTATTTTCATTTTCATAACGAATTTTTTGTAACTCGCGAGCTCTTGCTACGCGCTGTTTGACGGCGTTTGAAGTTTCGGCGGGTTTTTGTTCGGTGAAGAAAATATCAATTTGTGGCATTTCAACGACCATATCCATACGATCAAGTAATGGGCCCGAGACCTTGTTTTTGTAGTCTTCGCCGCAGGTTGGGGCTTTTTTGCATTCGCGCTTACCATCGCCAAGATAGCCACAGCGGCAAGGGTTCATGGCTGCTATTAGCTGAAAATTGGCGGGGTAAGTGATGTGCGAATTAACCCGTGAAACGCTGACACTGTTGGTTTCAAGCGGTTGTCGCAGCGAGTCTAAAACTTGGCGGGGAAATTCGGCAAATTCATCAAGAAAAAGCACGCCGTTGCAGGCAAGAGAAACTTCGCCGGGTTTGGCTTTGGTGCCGCCACCAATCATGGCAGGCATTGAGCAAGAATGGTGTGGATCGCGATAGGGGCGGCTGGTGATTAAATTGCCATCGACAATTTTGCCGCTAATGCTGTGAATCATGTTAATTTCAAGAATTTCTTCTAAGCTTGGTTGTGGCAAAATTCCATTAAG
>CANGNU010000132.1 GCA_947455365.1 Rickettsiales bacterium
ATGTTGGCGCCGGAACCCTTGCTTCTCTAGCTTCACAAGCCTTTTACGCCGAAGCGCGATTAGCGGGAGAAATTCCTGACAATGAAGTTGAAGATGAAATATTTAATCCGCACGATCTGGAATTTGCAAAAAGAATTGCCGACAAAATAGAAAAGGCCGAAGATGCTAAAGAATTTGTCTGCAATCAAGCTTTTGAATATTACAAAGAATTAACCACCGAATTCTATAAACAAAAAGAAGGTGATCAAGAAATTGGCCCCATTAATCGCTTATTTGAAAATGCTTGTTGGGTTTCTACCAAAACCGGCAATGAATCTTCGCGAGCCTCTGTTCGCGGGGTTGCAGAGCTTGGAGCAAAAGCAACGGCCATTGGAGAAATTAAGGGCGAGAAAAATTTACTACTCGACCAAAGGGCCATTGGCTCTGAAAAATTATGCGCTCATAGCGGCACCAATTTAATCTCGTGGTTTGGTTGGGGCAAAGCGTTGCAAGATTTAAAAAATCAGCAGGAAAAATATGGCTCACTTAATGAAATGCACAAAGCTAGCAAATCAATGCGCGACTACATGCGTTCTTCCGCAATGAGTTTATACATGACCAATTTCACCACCTCGTGGCAGATGATGGTTGGTTGCGCAAGACCTTCTAACCAAGAAATTGCCCACAAAGCGCAAGACTATGAAGAAAAAATGGCCCGCAAAGACTACAGCGCCATCACTAAAGACGAAACCATGTCATATATTGAAGTTCAAGCTGAAAACACCAAACGCCTAATCTATGAAACCGTGACAGGCAAAGCAGTTGGGGCTGGACAGCCATTTGACTTGCTAGAAAAATATCTTGAAGTTAAAAAAGAAATTGACAATCGTAAAAAAGATTGCAGATTTGCCAATGTTATGCAAACTGTCTTGACCGATTTAACCAATCGCAATCCTCAAGAAGATTTTACCCAAGATTTATCCAATCTTGTAAAAGCTTCTTACCGCGCTAATGATACCGTGGTTAACACACCAATTAGTGCAGCTTTGTCTTTGACTAAAGAAAGAGGAAAAAATATTGCGGTTGCAAATGAAGACCAGTTGAGAGCAATTAAAACTGATGCGCCAATAGTTTCTGCAGTCTCTATTGTAAAGCCTGAGCAAGAAAAACCTGTGGTTAATTTGGCTAAGGCATTTCAAGAGATTTCTCGACAAAAACAAGAATCTGTCGCAACTTCTGAACCAAGACCTGCTAGCGCAGTAAGACTTGCCGAAAGAAGTATTGCAATAACAAGCGTTTAACGAAAAACTAAAAATTATGAAAAACCAAAAAATCAATAAAGTAGTTCTAGCTTACTCTGGTGGCCTTGACACCTCGGTCATTTTAAAATGGCTGCAAGAAGAATATAACTGCGAAGTAATTACTTTTACCGCCGATTTAGGTCAAGGTGAAGAGCTTGAACCAGCGCGTGCCAAAGCCGCCAAGCTTGGTGTAAAACAAATTTTTATTGAAGACTTGCGCGAAGAATTTGTCCGCGATTATGTCTTCCCAATGTTTCGCGCCAATGCTTTATATGAAGGCGTTTACTTGCTTGGCACTTCAATTGCCCGCCCATTAATTGCCAAAAAACAAATTGAAATTGCTAAGATGGTGGGTGCTGATGCCGTCTGCCACGGTGCCACAGGCAAAGGCAATGACCAAGTGCGCTTTGAGCTTGGCTACTACGCCAACAAGCCCGACATTAAAGTTATCGCACCTTGGCGCGAGTGGAATCTTACTTCGCGCAGCAAGCTTATCGCCTACGCCGAAAAGCACGACATTCCTATTGCTAAAGACAAGCGCGGTGAAGCACCATATTCAGTTGACGCCAATTTATTACACACTTCATCAGAAGGAAAAGTTTTGGAAGACCCATCGCAACCAGCACCAGAATATGTCTACCAGCGCACCGTTTCGCCTGAAAATGCCCCCGATAAACCCGAATTTATCGATATCGAATTTAAAAATGGCGACGCAGTTGGCATTGACGGACAAAAATTATCGCCCGCCACAATTCTAACTAAACTCAATGAAATTGGCGGTCGCAACGGCATTGGCCGCTTAGATTTAGTCGAAAATCGCTTCGTAGGAATGAAATCTCGTGGCGTCTATGAAACTCCGGGAGGCACAATTCTATTGACTGCGCACCGTGCAATTGAATCACTAACTCTTGACCGCGAGGCAGCGCATCTAAAAGATGAAATTATGCCGCGCTACGCCAGCCTTATCTATAACGGCTTTTGGTTTTCACCAGAACGCGAAATGTTGCAAGCACTTATTGACAAATCGCAAGAAAATGTTGAAGGCAGCGTGACACTAAAATTATACAAGGGAAGTGTTTTTGTAATGGGTCGCAAATCGGCTCGCAGCCTATATTCAGAAGCTCACGTAACTTTTGAAGAAGATTCAGTTTATGACCAACGCGATGCCGCTGGTTTCATTAAATTAAACGCTTTGCGCTTAAGAATTGGCGCTCGTTTAAAACAATAACAATTTATCTTTGTCATTCCCGCGAAAGCGGGAATCTAGATAATTAAAAATATAAAAAAACCTGCGCTAATACTTCAAAAACTTCTCCGCCGGCTTATCAACAATCTCAAACCCATTAACATCAATTTGCAACATTGCCAAATTGCGCTGCACTAGACCATTTGGCAAAAATCTGAAACTACCATCAATACCATCAAAGCCATTTTTTTGCGAACTGAAATAATTTGTAAAGTCAGGAACGGCAGGGGTTTGTCCACCTTTTTTCTCAATTAATTCTGCAATTGAGGCAATTGAATCATAAGCAATTGAGGCAATTCTTGGTGGAAATTTTCCATAAGTTTGATAATAAGACCGTTCAAAATTTGCAAATTTTTCATGCTGCGGAGCCGCAAACCACGCGCCTCGCAGGTTAATGTCGCTCAAGCTAGAAATATCGTCCCATTGACCAGTTCCCATCAACTGGTAATCGCGTTCTTGCGTATTAAATTGCTTGATTAGTGCCGTAATTTTAGTAAGAGTTTTGCCCGATTCTGGAATTAAAATTACCTGCGGATAAGTGCGGTCAGAATCTTTAATTATAGTACCTTTTGCAACTTTGTTTCCACCACCTTCCGCCAAATGCGCCGGCACCAAAGAAGCATTGACTAAGCGCTCAACAACTTTTGGCAAATCGCTGCCTGATGGATCATAAAATTCTGAGGTAATCATAACGCCATCACGCGATTTTACAATGCGCTTGAACATGGCGGAAATAGTGCTTCCATACTGATTATTGGGTGCTAAAATTGCAAAGTTAATTTTGTTGTGATCGACAGCATAATTTACCACTTTATCAATTTGCTGTTCTGGTAAAAACCCAGCAATAAACACGCCACCATTATTGTTAATTTTTCCGCTTAATTGCTGATTATTTGACAATGAAATTGCTGTAATTGATTTGCTCATAAAATCTTTAGAAACTGCCTCAACCGAGCTGCTAAAAACTGGTCCAACTACAATTTTAATATCTTTATCGGCAATTTCTTTGATTGATTTTGCTGGCTCGGTTGGTGTATCTTTGCTGTCGATTAAAACCAGTTCAATATTATGGC
>CANGNU010000133.1 GCA_947455365.1 Rickettsiales bacterium
GCAAATAGCAAGCCGCCTTTTGCAGTTGGAAGTAGTGATGAGCCAGAGCCAACATCAAGCAATGAAGAGCCGCAAGAGCAGGCAAGGCTAAGGCTGGGAGTCATTGCGATAAAAAATATTGCGAGAAGTTTTTTCATATTTTTATTTACGATTGTGATTAATAGGGGGAAGGGGACCTTGTAATGGTTTTGGTTTAATTCTATTATATATTCTTGTTGGGGGGTCAATTATCGAGGTGATTTTTTTTATAACTTCTTCATGAATAGATTTCTTTAAATCATCATCTTCATAATCGATTTTTTCCTGCGCCTTAGGTAAAATTACTGTTTTAAGAAATTTTTTTGCATCAGCTTGAAGTTGAGGAGATTCATTTTCCTGTGCTGTTTTGAATAAAATATTTAGGCTTTCATTAATCAAAGATTGTTTAAAACTTTTGTAATCATTTATATCATAATTATCTTCTTTCATCATCAAAGCCCTCATTGTTATAAATAATGATTTAGAGCTGCAATTGCCTCTTTTTTGCGGCTTTACTTCAATATTATTAGTAAATGATGGTTTTCCATCTTTATCAGTTACTACAATATCTTTTAGTATTCCTTCCATAAATTCTCTTTTATTGTCTGTAATTTTTTCTATACAACTTTGCAATTTTGTTGCGTCAATTCCTTCTTTAATATTAAAGATAGTTTCGCCATGGTAAGGAGGAAGATTTTTATCTGAAAAAACACAATGACCGTCACAATAAGATAACTTTATTGGCCGGTTGTCTTTACCATATTCAACCACAAAATATGAGGAATGATTATTGATTGAAGATTTTATTATTTTAAATTCTTTGTTTTTTATTGTAATGAGTGATTTATTTTGAATGGCTCTTAAAAATGGTAGAAATTTTTGTTTATCTTCTATATCGCTAGTTTCTAAAAAATCAGAAATTAATTTTGGGGTGTTTGGTGTAGAAAATTTATTTTTTGAATAGGTTAGTGCAAGAATTGCTTGTGCTGCTGCATAAGGTTTGTCTAAGATAATTGTTGCTAAAATTTTTTCAGGATCTTCCATCAGGGGAATAAAGTGTAAAAATGGAACCAATCCTTCGTGCAAGTTTTTAGAAAGTATTTGTTTATCATGATTTAGCAGGTAACTAATCATTTGTGCTTGGCTAGCTTTCTCTGAAGGTGAGTCCACTCTTCTAAAAAAAATGTTTTTTAGGTTATTACTTGAAAAAATTTCCTTAATTTCTTTATTATATTCAATAACAAAAAAGCTAAGTAAATCAGTATTATTATTTTCAGTTAATTTATCAAAAATTTCTTTAATAGCGCCTTTATAATCTTTACCTCTAGATCTAATTCCATCTATATAAAATTTAATTAATTTAGAATCTTTTTTTTCTGACATGTAGTCTATAAAAGATTGTTCGTTGATATTTCCATCAGAAATTTCTTTTGTAAATGTCTTGTTGGTTTTTGTCAAAAAATAGGCAATGGCATTTTGTTCGCTATGAACAGCTGCTGTAAAAGCTGTTTCACAAGCAATTTTATCTATATTATTTGTGCAAGGTTGACTCAATAAAGCAAAATTATTTTCACTGCATAATTCAACAATTTTATCCATTTTATCGCTTTGTAAAGCAGCGGTTAGTTGTTCAAATTTATTAGTGCCGCGATTTCTCAAAAAAGATATTCCTCTAGAAATTCTCTTGAAAATATTTTTACTTTTACTTCTAGTTAGATTTTGAAAAAAAGCCTCATCATTAAGAGGAAATTCTTTTAAAAATCTCCATTTTTGATCTATGGGGTTTGCTGTTGCGGCATTTGTAGATGATGGATGTGCCACATTATTAAACCTGCGAGACATTTTATTTTTTAGTTAAATTCTTCCAAACAAATTCAGTTGTAAAAGGCAATAGCGGCGCGCTTGCTTCGCACATTGTCAACAACACTGTGTAAAGTACATCGTAAGCATTTTGCTTATCTTGGTCAATTTCGCTTTTCCAAAAACGCTGACGATTTCTGCGAATGTACCAGTTGTTTAATGCCTCAAAAAAATGAATGAATTCTTCGCAAGCTTTGACGGTATCATAATTTTTCATGGCACTGTCAATGCTGATGGTTGTAGCCTTCAGCTTCGCTAAAATATAGCGATCGAGAGTGTTATCAAATTGACGATGATGTTCAATGCGTTGCGCTTTAATGCCATCAGAATTGGCGTAGAGACAGAAGAAATTGTAAGCGTTGATAAGTGGTTTGATGGCCAAGCGTAAAGTGTCGCGGAAGGCTTTGCCGTCTTTGTCGATGCGTAATTCTTGGCCGCGCATTACAGGTTGTGAAATCATGTAGAAGCGCATGGAATCTGAGCCGACGGTGCTAAAAACTTCTAGCGGGTCGGCGTAATTGCGTAATCTTTTCGATAATTTTTGCGCATTTTCGTCAAGAATTGTGCCGTGACAAATTACATTTTTGAATGGCGCGCGGTCAAAAAGTGCGGTCGATAAAACCATGAGAGTGTAGAACCAGCCGCGAGTTTGTGCGACATATTCGGTGATGAAATCGGCGGGGAAATTTTGCTCAAACCATTCTTTATTTTCGAAAGGATAATGAACTTGTGCGTAAGGCATTGAGCCGCTCTCAAACCAACAGTCAAGCACATCGGCGACGCGTTTATATTTTTCGCCGTCAATTTCAATTGTAACATTGTCGATGAATGGGCGATGTAAATTTGTAACTTTTTGGCCGCTTAATTTTTCAATTTCAGCAATTGAACCGCACACTTTTATTTTGCCCGATTCACTGCGCCAAACTGGCACGGGGCAGCCCCAGAAGCGGTTGCGCGTAATTGACCAATCGCGTGCGCCTTCAAGCCATTTGCCAAATTGGCCGTCTTTAATATGATCGGGAATCCAGTTAATTCCTGTGTTGCCAGCCTTTTTTAATTCGTAATAATATTCTTCATATTCGGTATTATCGCCGCCTTTTGGATAGGAATTTTTGCCTTTGCGAACCAGCTTGAAGCCGCATTTCTCTAGAACGCGCTGCGATGCTTCATGGTCGCTAACTGTGGCGGCGCAAACTACATCAATTGGATAATTTTTGAAAGCGTAGTCAATTAATGCTTGAGTAATTTCGGTTGCAAAGCCTTGATTCCAGTAGCTTCGCGACACTTGGTAAGAAATTTCAACGCGGCCATTTTCAAAATTTTCTTGTGCGGGGTTGTAGAAAGCGAAGCCAGCAATTGCGATTAAATTTTCATTAGCGTCGAAAAAGGCAAATCGTGGCAAGCCTTGAGCCAAGCGCTCTTTCCAGCATAAAATTGCGTTGCGAGTTTGTGCTTCGTTGTAAATTGGTGTGTCAGAAAAATAGAAAAACTTGCGCGATTCCGCGTCAGAGTAGAGTGGGAAGATTGCGTCGAAATATTTTTCATCGGCAATTTTAGCGTGCAGGCGCGCGGTTGTAAGGGTTAGTGGTAAATTCGCTTTTACGAATGGTTTTTTTCCTGAATTTAATTCAACCATGCGGTCGCGAATTTTTGTCACCTCAACATACCACGAGCTTACAGCGCGATAGA
>CANGNU010000134.1 GCA_947455365.1 Rickettsiales bacterium
CCGAAAAAAGGTTTGCAAACGCCAGAGCCAATATCTTATAATTCTTGGAGCGAATATCTTGCAGAAAAAAAAGAAAAAGAGGTGCGACGCAAAGAATCTGGTGAATTTATAGTTTAAAATTATGGCAATTGCACAAAAAAAATTAGAGACAATTTTGCGACAACATTTTCCGCAAGCAGAGTTGCAAGTTGTTGATACTGTAGGTGATGAAGATCATTACAGCGTTACAATTATCGACAAAATTTTTGCAGGAAAATCGCGGGTAGAGCAGCATAAAATGGTGAATGCGGCGCTGAAAGAAGAACTGGCTGGGGTGCTTCACGCTATGCAGCTGAAGACTTTGGCGGGTTAGTGGCGGCGAGTGTTTCAGCTAATTTTGCTAAAAATATTTCTTCTGCTAGAATAAATTTTTAATATAAAAACTTTAAAAAATATGCAAAATATTCTCGAAAAAATTCAAGAAATTATTGATAAAAATGATGTTGTGCTTTTCATGAAAGGCTCAAAAGACATGCCGCAATGTGGCTTTTCGGCAACGGTGTCTCATGTGTTAAAGCAGGCGGGCGTTGACTTTGCTGATGTTAATGTTTTAGCTGATGGCGAAATTCGTCAGGCCATCAAAGAATTCTCTGACTGGCCAACAATTCCGCAACTTTACATTAAAGGCGAATTTATCGGCGGCTGCGATATTGTTAAAGAAATGTTTCAAAGCGGTGAATTACAAGAGTTGCTGAAGGAAAAAAAATTAATTGCGTAAATTATGACTAACTTCGCTATTGAAATTAAAGGCCTACAAAAAACTTACAAAGCGAAGGGTAAAGCGCCTGCAAAAGAGGCGCTGAAGGGCATTGACCTGCAAATTAAAAAAGGCTCATTCTTTGGCCTTTTAGGCCCAAATGGCGCAGGCAAATCTACCATCATCAATATTTTGGCGGGTTTGGTTAATAAAACTTCGGGCCAAGTTAAAATTGCTGGAATTGATATTGACGAAAACCAAAAAGCCTCGAAATTCAAGATTGGTATAGTTCCGCAAGAGTTGGTGATCGATCCATTTTTTAATGTGCGCGAAACTTTAGAAATTTACGCGGGATATTTTGGCCTGCGCAAAAATGAAAGACGAACCGATGAAATTATTGAGGCTCTAGGGCTGAAGGACAAGGCATTATCAACGCCGCGCAGTCTTTCTGGCGGAATGCGCAGGCGGTTATTGGTGGCGAAAGCCTTGGTGCACAGCCCTGAAATTCTTGTGCTAGATGAGCCTACGGCCGGCGTCGATGTAGAATTGCGCACGCAATTGTGGAATTATGTGCGCAAATTAAATGCCGCAGGAACCACCATTCTGCTTACAACCCATTACCTTGAAGAGGCAGAAGAATTATGTGATGAAATTGCAGTTATCAATCATGGCAGCGTTATTGCGGTTGATCGCAAAGAAAATTTAATGAAGTTGTTGAGTAGCAAAGAATTAATTATAAATTTTGCGCAAAATTTGCCAAACGAGTTTGATTACAAAATATTACAATTGCCGGCGGAGGCCCAGCTAAAGGTGCTTGCGGGCGATCAAATTTCAATTTCTTACGATCCAGCAAAAATTGCAGTGGAAAAAATTTTCAATTCAGTTTCAAATAGTGGTGTTGGCATTAAAGATATTTTAACCAAGCAACCAGATTTAGAAGAAATATTTAAATTTTTAGTCAAATCAAAAGATCACAAAGCGTGAACAGGCTCGCCTGCCACTTCTATTTGAGGCTTCTGACAAAGTGGTTTTGGCATGGTGTGGCACCTTAGGCCATCTTGTACAACTTCACTTGGATTTCTTTCTAAAATTATTGGAGGTGCTACTACAGAAAACCCTTTTTCATTCAGAGCTTCAATAAATTTTAGCGGCGTATCGGGGTGGGTTAACAAAATTGTATTGCCAAATTGTATAAAGTTTGAGCACAAACAAGACCTCTCCTCTTCATTTATTTCAATTATATTATCTTGTCCAAAAGCGGCAATTAAAGACGCGCGACTTTTTTCTGTGATTATCTCGTCAGCGACTTCGGGAATGATTAAAATATTCTCGCCAGAGCCAAGATGAGCAACATTGCAAAAAGTATCAAGATGATAAATTGATTCTATTGGATGAATAGACAGGTTGCGTTCAACAATAATAACTTTGCAACCTTGCGACTCTCCCCATTCGGTCATTTTGGCGCTAAGTTCTTCGTAAGAAGGGCATTTTTTAATTTTGCCATCTGAGTCTCTTATTAGGCTACCCATGAATTTGTTTTCTTGGTAATCGTAGTTTATATCGCTAACTGCCATTAGCATTAAATTTTCACCATTCCGATCTTTGCAAAATATAAAATTTCCGCCCTCTAGTAAAAATGGCAAAGGTTCAATTTTTGGCAAACCTTCTGTTGCTAATAAATCTGAATCGGCAGTTAATTTGTATAAAAAATGCTCAGGCGTTTTTATGTTATATTCATTCTCTTTCGATTCGGTTAGCAAATCGACATATTCTGCTATAATTCCAATATCAACCTGAAATAATTTCTCACCCGCCACAATGCAGTCATCTCTAAGGTAGTAGGCAAATCCTGTTTCGTCAAAATCAGATAATTTTGGCTGCAATCTTTGATATAATTCTTCGCTTAATCCTTGATCAAGCGCGGTTTTTCTTGCTATTTCATCGATTAAAACGCAGCGAAAATTAGCAATGATTTGATTGGCAATCAGGTCTCCGTCGTTGCTGTGAAGAATATTTCGGAGAGGGGAATAGGCGTAGTAACCATCTCTAATTTTAGACGAATTTTCTGCTGGAGGATTTGCTGGTCGATAGATTTTTATTCCTTCGGCTAATTGCAGTTCGCCAACTATCTCTTGCTTTGCATAAGAAAGCATCGTTCGTGTAACTTTTTCATAGCTTGCGGCGTCAAATTTGCCAGTGAATTTTTCGCGCAATTCTTTGTCATTTGCAATGGCGAAGCAATTTTTTTCCCAGTCAAAAATAAAATCTGCGTTAGCTAAAATAAAAGATACCCCATCGGCTTTGTCAAGGCCAGGGCCGCTATATCCACTTTTCAAGGCGGCATTGTGTAAAAATTCTTGATATTTTGCAGAGCTTGCTGGAGATGGTGGACGAAAATATTCTTTAGACATATAAAAGGTTTTGTTATTTTTGTTATTGATTATTATAGTTTGCTTAAAATTAATCCAAGCAAGAAATAACATAATTTGGCCGTTTTTAAGGAAGAAATTTGCGACACTTTTAAGAATATATTTTATTATTAAAACATGATGAAGCGAGATTTAATAAGCATTGATCAACTCTCTTGTGAAGAGATCAATAAAATTCACAAGCTCGCAAAAAAATATTTTTCCAAACCAAAATTTAGCAAAAAACTTAGTGGAAAATTGTTGGTGAATTTCTTTTTTGAAAATTCTACCCGCACAAGAATGTCTTTTGAAATTGCCGCGCACCGCGCTGGTGCTGGCGTGGTGAACCTTGACATTTCTCTTTCTTCGCTAAAAAAAGGTGAGTCGATAATTGATACGGCAAAAACAATTAACGCC
>CANGNU010000135.1 GCA_947455365.1 Rickettsiales bacterium
ATTTTCAGAATTATTGCTTTCAATTGCAAAAAAACACAATAAGCCAGAAGAGGTAGGGGAGAATTTGCTAATATCGCAATTGCTGGTTGCTAAAGGTGCTGAAATAACCGCGCAAGTTTTGCAAGCCGTTGCAGCCAACAATAACGATGACTTGCAACAATTTTTAGAAGGGGAAAATTTCTTAAGCCAAGTGCGCACAAAACATTCGGATATAATTAAAGATTTTGAAAAATTTTCTGCCATAACTTCTTTGCGCTCGGTTGTTGATGGCTCTAGTGCGCTACATAATTCGGTGCAAAATTCTGATCCCAAAGTATTTGCAAAAATTGTAGAAAATTTTGCTGCAGAAAATATTGATAAAATGCCCGACAATAACGGCGTTACGCCTTTGATGGCAGCGGTTATGGCGCAAAATGTTGTGGCGGTAAAAGATTTATCGGCAAAAACTTCTAATCTTCAAGTTGTAAATAGAAAGGGACAAACCGCGCAAATGCTTGTTGAGAATGGTGCGCAAGAAACAGTGCAAATTCTACAAGAAAGGGAAGGTGCTTTAGCAATTGTGCCAGAAATAGTTGATAAAAAAGAATATGTGTTTGATGGAGGAAGGAAGGAAAAAGACGCGGAAGCATTAGTCACCAGAGTTGCGATCAATAAACAATTGGCGCCTGAAATAGCTGCTAAATATACAGATAATCGATTGCCAGTTAGGGCTAAAGATGTTGCTATTCGCAGCGCCATGAGTGAAATAAAAAAAGATGTTGCGGCTGAATTTGGCGGCATGCGCTTTATTGAAGAGGTGGGTAAAAAAGACAAACTTTTTGCTGGAATTTCAATGAAAGATGCCAATTTTCGCGGTTGCAAATTTGAGGGGGTTGATTTTAGCGTGGTTCCACTAGAAGACTGGAAAAGTATAAAATTTAACGCCAATTGTGAGTTTGACAAAGACTGTAAATTTCCAATTGATAATGGAAAAGAGGTTCTGCCGCCGCGCTACACCTACCGTGATTACACGGCGCTTCCAGTTGATGACACGATAAATAAAGCTTGGTGGAATAATATAAAAGCGGGGAAAAATATTGCCAAGCAGGCGGTTGCTGTTTCTGATGGCGCTTCAAGCGTTGCTGCTCCAAGCCCTGCGCCAAAAACTATTGCAACGGATAGTGGGAAAGCTAGGAAGTTGGGCGGGGTATCACAAGCAAACGGAGATAAAGATGGTCCGTCGGTAAATATTGCCAGTATAAAGCTGCATTAAGCGCAAATTTTTGCCAACAACTTTGCCGCTTTTGCTTTCACCTCATTTGCAGCCAGCATTGCCAAGGCTTTACCGTCATCTCCCAAAAAATTGCTGGCAAAAATTTCACTGCCGTCAAAATCAAAAATAATTGTGCGTAAATTTAACAAGCCTTGTGCAGTCTTGTTACAGTAGGCTGCAACTGGCGTTTTGCAAGAAGCGCCCAACTCACGCAAAAAGCTGCGCTCGGTATTGGCGCAAGATTCGGTGGCAGCATCATTAATTTGGCGAGTGATTTTTAGAATTTCCTCATCACTGGCAAGGCTTGCAGTTGTAGGGCTATCAGCTTTTTTGCTTGGCATAATTTGTCGCACTTGAATTGCTAAGCAACCTTGTCCAGCCGCTGGTAGCATGGTTTCAAGCGGAATAATATTTTCTGCAATAATTTTTTTCTCAAGGCGATTTAATCCGCACAAGGCCAAAATTGTTGCATCAACTTGACCTTCGGCAAGCTTGCCAAGCCTAGTGTCAACATTGCCGCGAAAGTTTATAATTTTAAGATCGGGGCGCAAGCGCAATAAAATTGCTTTGCGTCGCGCCGATGAAGTGCCGACAGTGGCATGCATTGGCAGCTGTTCAATTGAAGAAAATTTGTTCGAGATAAAATAATCGCGCGCATCTTTGCGCTGCGTGAAAGCCGCAATTTGCGTGGCTGCATGCACTATTGGCGGAACATCTTTTGCAGAATGAATGGCAATGTCAATTTTGCCGGCTAGCAAAGCCTCTTCAAGTTCTTTAATGAAAAGGCCTTTGCCGCCAATATCAGAAAGGTTGCGATCTTGAATTTTATCGCCTGAAGTTGTGATGGGAATTATTTCAATTTGCGATTCTTGTAGCGTGGTATTTTGAAGCAGGAGTGTTTTAACCTCGGCAACTTGAGTTAAGGCAAGCTTGCTGGCTCTAGTGCCGATTCTGAATTTGGTTAAAGAGTGAGGCATTGAACAAATTAGCCTTGTCTAGCTTTGAATCTAGGTTTAAGTTTGTTGATTACAAAAAGACGGCCTTTGCGGCGTACAATTTTGCAGTTTTTGTCGCGTTTTTTAGCAGACTTTAATGAGTTGAAAATTTTCATAATCTTATATTTTAGGGCGCACCCTCTTAATGAAATTGATTGATATATTAATCAAGGGGCAAGATTTTAAACAGATTACTTTAAAAATTCAACCTTTTTTTTACTAGGATTATTAGCCTCCGCGAAGGGTTATTTTTGACAAAAATAAGGTCAAAATTGATTTAAATTTAAGAAAATCATTTTATCTTCAAAATTTCTCATTAAAACAGGGGTGAGGCCAGCTAATTAAAACAAAGTGGTAAGTCAATTTCTAAAATAAATTAAAAATGACCAAAGAAAGCAATATTATCGAAATTACTTTTAAGGAAATTTCTACGCCAAGCGGCTTATTTTGCCAGTTTGATGAGCAAAATGGCGTGTTGCTGCTTGATGTAAAAAGCCCATTTACGGCAGAAGATTTTCAAACAATTTCAAGCATCATCGACCCTTATTTTGCGGCGAAGGGCGAGCTTGGTGGGGTGATTATTAATTCGAAGAAATTTCCTTATTGGCGCAATGCACAAAATCGTCGCGAATATATAAATTTTGCGCAGGAAAATCATCAGAAATTTAAAAAAGCGGCGTTGTCGATGGGTGGATTTTTTGTGAAAATTGTGGTAAGAATTGCGCGCGGAAGGGTGCATCCAGTGGTAAAAACTTTTAAATATGGGCAAATTGAGCAGGCGCAGGAATGGATAGTATTTGGCTAGTTGGCTTTAATTAATTAAGAATATCATATGCCCATTTCACAAGAAGTGTTTAAAAAAATCTTGGAAGACAAGCCGGAGATAAGAGCTATAGATTTATCATATCAAAGCCTTTCTAGTCACGATGTTATTTTGCTAGTGCTGGCTTTAAAGAAAAATCTCAGAATAACAACTTTGAATCTTGAATGTAATAAAATTGGGCCTTTGGGAGCCGAAGCTTTGGCAGAGCTTCCTACGCTAACAGAATTAAATATTTCAGACAATGAAATTGGAAACAAAGGGACTATTTATCTGGCAAAACTTACCACTCTAACAGTATTAAATGTTAGTCGTAATAAAATTGGAGAAGAAGGAGCGTGGAATTTATCAGCTCTTCCTGCATTAACAGAGTTGTTTTTTGAAAACAATTCTCCACTTAGCGATAAAGCACAAAAATATTTGCAAAATACAATTTCAAAAAACAAACTTGAGGCAGAATCGATGGCTCAATCTATAATTCAAAATCTAG
>CANGNU010000136.1 GCA_947455365.1 Rickettsiales bacterium
ACTAAGCGAGAAGAACGAAAGCGCGAAAATTAAGGCTCCAACAGGCTTTAATTTATTGGAACAAAGGCAACAAATTAATCCGCCAAATACTGCAAAAGCTAATCCAATTTTTGGCATTTGTGGTGCGTAAAAATGCGAGTAAGATAATCCACTGACAAATTTTGCAATGTCCACAACCCATTCAACTGTAATTCCCATAGGCACTAATGCAATTTTTTCTAAACCAAATGGCATTAAAAAAAATGACAAAAAACCTAGCGGCATTGTGGTAAAACTGGTGAGTGGAATTGCAATTAAATTTGATAGCGCACCATAAACCGAAACATCGCCGAAATAGTAGATAATAAAAGGCGCGGTGGCAATTTGCGCGGCAGTTGAAATTAGAGTCATTTCAAAAAAATAAATGGCAAATTTTTGAATTTTAGTTGGCTGCAAAGGCTTAAATTTTGAAGAAGTCCATACCTCGTGAATGGCCACCAGTGCTAGCATGGCAGCAAATGACAACTGAAAACTAATTGAAAAAATATTGTATGGGTTTAGCAAAATTAACACAAATGCACCCAGCATAATTGAGCGCAATCCATCAATTTTTCGATCAAAAATAATTGCTAACATAACTAGCAAAACCGCTACAAAAGAGCGCACCGCGGGCACTGGCGAACCGGCAATTTTTAAGTAAAAATATGAGCTAAGAATTGCAATTATTGCAGCAATTTTTTTTATATCGAATCGTAGCGCTAAAAATTCACTACGCGATAATAAAAATCTTGCGGTGAAGAAAAAAATTCCTGCCGCCAAGCTTAAATGCAAACCAGAAATTGAAATTAAATGCACAAGACCAGAATTGCGAATTTCTGCCATGGTATCTTTAGCAATTAAATTTTGATTACCCATTAGCAAAGCCGCGCTAATCGTGCCTTTATCGCCTTGCAAATCTTGCAAGATTATCACCTCAATTTTTTTGCGCAGCTTAGCAAAAAATTCATCAAAAGAAGAAATGTGTGATTTTTTTATTACAACAATTTCGCCAATTGCATAGCCTACAGCACCTATTCCTCTGGTTTTGGCGTTGAAGGAAAAATCAAAATCATCAACAAATTGTCGAAATTTTGGTGGAGCTAAAACCGCGCGAAAAAAAATTTCATCACCAATTTGCAAGTTATCAATTAAGCGTTGTGAAATTACTGAAATTTTTGCGGGCGGCCTGGGGTAAGCTTCTCGGCCGTCTTTTTCAATCCAATTTACGCTTTGATAATTATTTTTGGCATTTAAAAATTCACGATCAATTTGTTGATAATTACCAACATTCATGAAATTTTTTAGGATGAATTTTTCGTCAATTTTGCGCGGGCGTTTTTTTGTTTTGCTAGATGCGTGAAATTCTGATTTATAAAAACTAAGCTGCGAAAGCACTAAATTCATGCCTTCGTGATGGTTTATTTTATTGGAAAATTTTGCAACATCTTCAACTTTTGCCCGCACATCAACAAAAATTTTTCCGGTAACTTGTGTGTAATTATTGGCGCATTTTAGGTAAAAAACTGTAAAAAGAAATCCACAAAAAAACCATGCTAAAGCCGCAAAAATGAAGGAGCGGTAAGATTGTCGATTGCGCCAATAAAACCAAAAAGACCACAAAAATAAAACAACCGCAACTGTAATTTTTGCGACAGATAAATTATCGTAAAATGAAATTGCTAAGAAGGCGCCAAGGCCCAGCAGAACAGGAATCCACAACAATGAACGCGATAGTTCATTAACAATTGCGGTGGAAAAATATTGAGAAATTTTGTGAATAAAATTCATTTAAAAAATTCTGGTGATTAAAAATTTTTGGCTTTGCTGGTAAATTTTTTGGCTTTGTTAAGTAAAAATTTTACGCCACAAAGTACAAAATATAAAGCATAAAAAAAGGCGGCCCCAAATTAATGAGGCCGCCTATAAAAACAAGCTAGCGCTAGATTAGAAGTGGTAAGCTAGAGTAAGTTTGTATAAATCAATGCGTGATTTAATACGTTGATTGTTTGGATTTGCACCAACTGCAGTAAGTGCTTGAGTGTTATATTCTACACCAAGCGAAACATTATCATTTAAGTGTTGAATTGCACCAACGCCATACATGAATCCTAACTTAGATTTTGCAAGAGTTGCAATTCCATCAGATTGTTCTGCACCAGCGCCATTAATGTTAGTATTGCTTTTGTAACCAGTGCGAGTAATGCCACCAGTAACATAAGCCGCAAAAGTATCAGTTATATCATAACCAAAATCAGCTCTAATTCCATATCTATTTTTAATTTGAAAATAGCGATCGCTTATGTAGCTTTCACCAAACTCTGGATCAACAGCAAGTAAGGTATTAGTTCCAATTCTTTCAAAAAAAACACCAGGGGCTACAAAAAACTTATCAAAATTAAAAGCATATTTGTAGCTTACACCCAAGCCAGTTTTGCTTTGATCTTGCGCGGCATTAAGACCAATACCGCTAGTACCGGCAGAGCCATTATTGATATAACGACTACTAGTAACCGCTTTATGCAAATCAACCCCTACATAATTTCCTTCAGTTTTCGCAAAAGCTGAAGAACTAGATAAAACAGCCACAGCTGCCGTAATTAACACTAATTTTTTCATAATTATTTTATTTTTAAATTTATATTAAATTATCACCCCAACTAAATGCCAAGGTGACAAAACTTGCTAAACTAGAAGTGATAAGAAACGCCAATCTTAGCCACTTTTAATTTTGTTCTTGTATTCAAACCTTCTGTTGGAGTAGCCAAAGCCAAATGCTGTTGGTTGTACTCAACATTAAGTGAAACATTTTTACTAACCGCTAAAGACGCACCAGCACCGTAGAAATAGCGCAAAGTAGATTTAGAAGTTTTAGGTGCGCCAGCACTATTTTGCCAATTTGAAGTATATTGAGCATTAGACAGGCCATTGGTAAAGTAAACATTAACCTTGTCGGTTAAATCATATCCAACATCGAATTTCGCACCGTATCTGCTTTTAATTTGTGCAGTTTCACCAATTTTATCGCTGGCCATCGTTCCAATGTGATCATAAAATACACCAGGGGCGACAAATACATTGTTGCCAAGATTGAATGCGTGCTTATAGCTTAAGCCATATCCAGTATGCTCATCTTCAAACCTTCCATAACCTGGAGTTGGAACGCCATTAGTTTTATATTTACTAACTTGTTGCGCACGAAGTAAATCAACCTCAAAATAATTTCCTTCGGTTTTCGCCATAGCTGCAGAGCTAGTGCACACCGCAAGAATTGAAGCGATTGTTGCTAATTTTTTCATATTTATCATTTTTGATTTATATTAAGCAAAAAAAACTGCTGACTTTTTAGCAAAGTCAAAATCCAAAGTAGAAAATAGAAAAATAAATGGCAACAATTTTATGAAGAGGATTAATATCCCCACAAATTTGATTTGAAGTTTTTCTGAATAAATTCTTTGTGAATTGATAATTCAGTTTCAGAAATAGAGAAGCCGCGAGAGGGAATAATTTTTTTTTCTACATTAATAATTTCTGTGGCAG
>CANGNU010000137.1 GCA_947455365.1 Rickettsiales bacterium
CTACTTAACCGGCGAAACGGTTGAGAAAATAAAATCTAGCCCACAATTAGAAATTTTCTTGCAAAAAGATGTTGAGGTTTTATTTCTCACTGACGCGGTTGATGATTTTTGGATGACCGTCGCCCTGCCCTACAAAAACAAGGAGTTTCAGTCAATTACTCGCAGCGAAATTGACTTAGAAAAAATTGATAAATCACCCTCAGAAAACAATGATGAAGAATCTGCACAAGAAGACGAGACCGATAAAATCAAAGATGTAACCACTTCTGCTTTTGAAAATCTCACCAAATTTATGAAAGAAGTTTTGGGCGGTAGCGTGAAAGATGTGCGCATTTCTAAAAAGCTAACCGATAGCCCAGTCTGCTTGGCTGTAGACTCAATGTCGATGGATATTCGTATGGAACGCTATTTGCTTGAGCAAAAACAAATTGTTGCAGGCTCGGCAAAAATTTTGGAAATTAACGCCAATAATTCAATTATCAAAAATTTGAATGAGGAAATTGCGAAGGGCGATGAGGCTAGAAAAAGTGCCGAAGAAACTATTCGCACTTTGCTTGATTTAGCTTGCGTTATAGAGGGAGAGCCAATTGTCAATGCAAAAGATTTTTCGCGAAGGGTAGAAAAGTTAATGTGTAAATAATTATAGTTTTGACAAATAAAAATAAATAATTTAGCAATGCAAACACCTAAAGCGTTTGCAGACCTGAATTATTTATTTTTTGAATTTACAGATGAGTAAGAATCGCAATCCTTTTGGCTATGAAGCAGCAGGGGAAAAAACTACCGATAGATTATTAAAAGGTAAGGGCGCAAAAGATCATGGTATAAAACCACCAAGAGCATTAAAACCACTAAAAACAATACCTGAAGCTGGAGATGGAGACGACAATTGGCAAAAATATTCAAAACCAGTTCTTCCTCCAATAGGCGCTATAAAACCCTCAGCAGTAGTAACAGAAGACGCCACCACCCCTCCGCAGAAGGAAGAGCGCCAAAATAGTGCAAAAATTATCGCAACCTCAAAAACCACCGATGATGGCGCAGAAATTATTTCCCTCGAGCACACAAAAGGGGTCGCTAGTGCCAAAATAGAATCAGTTCAAGAGTTTATCGCAGATGTTCTTGAAACAGAAAAATTGGAGCATGCTCAAAAAGGCGATATACAGCTTTATCGAATGATGGCCATCAAAAATTTCTTCTCTCTTAGTGGCAAAAAAGATTGGAAAGAGCAAGATTTTATCGATCTTGAAACATTGGTTGATAACGAATTGGACAAGAGAGAAATTCGAGAAATGTGGTTTGAACATAACCCAAACTCATTTTTTACCGATGAAAGAAATTTTCTTTCCCCATCGACCACTCCCCCAATCAATGAGCCTTGCATAGTCAATGGCTTGATAAATTTTTTTAAGGCGAATAGCAAAAATCTTGATCAAGTTTTTCAGGGCATCGAAAAAGCTAGAACAGAATTGCTTTTGCCAGACACGGTAAATATTGCCTTTGAATTATCCAGATTCTGCGCAGACCAAGAATCTCGAGTTAATTTTTTGGCAAGATATTTTAAGAATTATATTGGAAATACATCCGAAGATTTGCCTCACTATCTATCTCAAAATTCAAACCTGCCATACAGCGATGATGATTTATTAATCTCGCTTTTTAAAGAGTTGCGTAGAAAAGAAATTGAGCCTTCCTTTAACAGCTTGATGTCTATTTTTCCCGATACAAGCAGCTCTATAAAACTTGCAAAAATATTACTAGACAAAGGTGTGTTTAGCGTCACAGAAATTGCAGGATCAATTTCGCGCTTAACTAATGATGATTTATACCTTGATTGTTTGCATTTATTGCAAAATCAAGAAGGTTGCGCGCCCTTATCTCTAGTTAATGTAAAAGATAAACTACATTCGCGCTACGAGTCAATTACAGCACTATCGCTCAAGCCAATCCAAGAACACATTCTTCCAGAAAAATTTGAGGAATTGGTGGAGCAAGGGATAATTAAAACTGCAGCTTCAAAACTTGATTTATCAATGGGCGACCTGCTTTCATTTTACGAGGCAAAAGCTGGTGATGCCGCTGAAAATATAAAAAAATTTACAGAAATTCTAACTGATGAATTTAAGCAACTTCTGCGCAATAATTTTATTCCACAAGACCATTACAGTGAAGATGATTATTTGGCTTTGAATAGTCTATATGAAAATGATCAAAATATTTTGGCTTACAAAAGTATAGAAACCTTATTGCAAGAATCAGAGCCATCAATTGCAGCAATAAAAAATATTCTAGAAACTATAACAGAGGAAATTTCAGAAATTACCCAACCAATACTAGAAAAAGCTAATAGAAGCGATACAGAGCAAGCGCAATATGATCGTTTACATCGTCGATATCGCAACGCTAGGTTTATATTGGCATATGACTTATTGGCCAATTCTTTATTAAAAGATTTAAGATTATTGGAATCTTCAAATAAAATATCGACCTATGTATTAAAAGAATCCGCTCAAGACTTTGATAAACAAGATTTTTGCAAAAAGCTTGTTGGCTCAACTCTTTTTCTTTTGTCAATTGCAGAAAAAGATAGAAATTCTTTTATAAATCCAGCCACAATTGTAAACAGCTTAAAGCAATTTTATTTTGAAAATGCCGAAAACTATTTTTTAGAAAATTCTAGTGATGATATTTATAAAAAATTGTTTTTAAAAAGCTTAGAAAAAGAGCCTCAGCTTGTTGACATATTGCAAAACATTTTTGCCTATTCAATTATCAAGAATGTTAATCCAAGCCTTTTGACCAATTCAAGCTTAGAAGAATTTTGCATAAATCATAAATTAATTGAAGAAATATTGACTAGCGAAGGCAAAACTTTTGACGAAAAAATATTAGAAATAATCAGTACTGACGATGAAAAAATAGCCTCGCTAAAATTATTGATAAGCAACAAAGAAAGCTTTGTTAAGCTAGAAACTTTAATATCAAAACTTTCATCAATTCAAGACTTTCAAAAAAAATATCAAATCATTCAAGATTGGGCAGAAGACAGAAGCTTTGCTGGAGAAAAATCTACAATTGAAATTTCACAAAAATTTCTTCTGGCCTTTCAAAATGATAGGCCAGAAGATCAGGCTGAAGTTGTAAAATTCTTATTTGGCGTTAAACAAATTGACCAATTGCCAACCAATTCAAATCATCAAGAAGATAACTGCAGAAAATTAATAAAACTTGTTAAAGCCTTATCTACAGAGCTTTCCATCGAACAAGTAGCGTATTTTTCAAAAGCGCTGATTGAAAAGAAATTTCTTGCAAATTTTTGCATTGAGGCCTTTGAACACCAAAATGATCGGATAGATTTTTTAATAGAATGTCACGACATAAATTATTTAAGCACAAGAATTGACGAAGGTAAGCCAGTTGTAGATATTTTAAACTCTTTGGATTTCCCCAATAGAATTGTTGCATTTTTTAAGTTGCAATCTGCCCCACCAAGAATAACTCTTCAAAACCGCCTTATTGAAACGATAAAACACTGTATTGCACC
>CANGNU010000138.1 GCA_947455365.1 Rickettsiales bacterium
ATCTTGGACCATTTCTTGCAACCCTAAAGCGCGCTGCTGAATTTCTAACGAAGGCTCTGCAGCAGAATGATGCCCCATCGCTTCCAACAAAAATGGCCATGTATTTCGCTCGCATATTTCAGGGCCTTGACCCTCTTTTGGATTATAAAATTCCTTCTTCAACTCATTAAAAAAGGCCTGCGGCACAATTAATAATTCTTTGTTAATTTGTGGATTGTCCAATGGATCATGGTGAATATTAAGAGTATCCGCCCTTTTTCTATTGTAATCGGCAAAAATTTTAGTCATGAAAAAACCATGCAGCACTTGGTTAAATTGACCTTTGATTACACTTTGCTGTAAAGCTATTCTAACTTGATTGCCAATATTGGCGTCGCAGCCTTCACGCAAAGATGGAATATTACCAAGAAAAGTTTCTAAGCCGCGCTCTTGCTGTAACAAATAAGCCATCTCATTTTGCGACTGTTTAAAAAAATTATACAAAAAAGTTTTTGTGTGATCAGGAAATTCTTTTGGTTCAAGCGAAATTAAATTAATAAATTTTACTAATTTTTCTTTAATAGGCCCTCTTGTAAAATCTTCTTCTGAAGAAAAATCTATCGCCAAAATTTCTTTAAAAATTTTTAGAATTTCTGCTTGTTGTGAATCTGAATATTTGCCTTCAAGACTAGAAAAATTAATTTGATAAGACTCTAGAGCTGCAGCAGAAATATCAACCTTTGGAATTTTTGCATTTGCATTTAAATAGCCAGAAATAAGAGCAACAGAAGGATAATCTGCGACTGATTTTCTACCAACTAAAGACCGCAATTTTTTCTGCTCTTCCATAGTAATATAAGAAAAAGGCGGCTCAGACATTTTAAAGCTTTGCTGAATTTCTTTTTTAACTGCCGGCGTTAATAAATTTAGAAATAATGAAATATTATTAACTTCTGAGTTGTCTGGCTGAAGATCAAAAAAAGTAAATAAATCAGATAATCTGCAATCTTGAATTTTAGAAAAATTTTGAATTTGAGAAAATTTTCTTGCCCCACCATCATCACCAAAAATAATTTTTACAATTTCTCTTTTGCCTTGTTCAGTTAAAGAATCTCCAGCGGTTCTCTTTTGAAGCAATGTGGCGATTGAGTCATATTTGTCATTAATTTTACCGGCATAAGCTTGTAAAAGTTCTAAGTTTTTTATTCGCAAAAATAACTTCATGCTTAAGCCATCAAGCTCCTGATATTGTAATAGATATTTGATTGCCTCATTCTCCTTTAAAAACTTCAAAGATTCAATCACCACCTCTCTGCATTCAGAAAAATTAGGCATGCCATAACGCCAAGAAATTTTTTTTGCATAAGTAATTAAAAACTCTGCCAATTGAAATTCGTTTCTACAGAACAGCTTATTCACAATTTGCGAAACTTGCTGCGGAGAAATAAAAATATCATCACTCATAAAAATATCTACCAAGGCTTCAAAATCATGAGAAATGCTGACATTGAGTAATTTTCTAGAATTAATTACATCGAAAAGTTTGGTAGAAATTTCATCATAATCAATTTGTGCTAAATATTTTTTTGTAACATTAATACGATCGGTTAGAGAGCCAATTAGCTCTAGGGCAATTCCCAAATCATTATCTTCCTTATTTAGCAATAGCCATTTAAGAATAATGTCATTGCGATATTTTTCAAAGTCACGACCCGCTACATCAAAATATTTAAGAACTTCTTTTAACTCTTCAGCGCTTAAATTGCCTTGCTGCCTCTGTTGAAGCTCAAAATATTTTTCCAATAAAAATTCTAGGTCGCGGTTGCCACTATTATTTTTATAAAATTTTGTCCGTTCCTGTTTATAAATTTTTGGCAAAGACGATTCTGCAGAGCTTGATAATTCTAATAACTCTTTTAAATCTGCAAATGTTGTCTGGTTATTTTTCCAAAAAAATGCCTCTACAGCATGATGTTCGTAGTAATCAAGGCTTATTAGTATTTTTTTAAAAAGCTCTTTATCAAAAATATTTCCTTCTTTTTCTGACCATAATTTAATAAATTTTATTCCAAATTTTTCTATGTTAATTATTATTTCATCTTGAGGAACATTGTTGCTGGCGACCGCAAACCACTTGCGCAGAAGATTCTCTTCAATTGTTTCGCCTATAGAAGATTTTATATTATATAAATCTTCTAGGGTGGAATTTTTTATACAAGCCTCTATTACTTCGGCAATTTTTTCTTTGAATAATCTATTTGTTGCGTACTGGATATTGCGAGGATATCTCCATAGCAACATTTCTGCAACCTGCTTAGAAGTAAGCTGTGCGCCACTACCTAGCCAATTTATTAAAAAAAATACTGAGCTTTCTTCATCGTGCCGAGAAAATATTTCATAAAGACTTTCTGGAAAATCATCTATTGAACCCTTGCGCAACCATTGCAAAATATCAAAATCCTGACACCCATCTTGAATAATTTGCTCCAATTGCTGCTTTCTGTCAGGCGTCTCTTTACTCATAATATAAGCATTATTTACAAATTTCTCGCACCCGTGAATAAGCCTTAGTAATGCCCTTCAACGAATATTCATCAACCGCAAAATTGCCAATTGCAGAATCGGCGCGCACCTTTAAAACCGAGCTATGTAGCAGTTTTTGAATAAGTGCCACATCATCATTTTTATTTTTTGCCCAAGCCATTTCATGATTGCTGTATAATTGAAATTTAACATCATCAATTGACAACAAAACCTTGCCATTTTCTTTATATTCAAAGCCCGCATTGACCCCAACCTCTTCAATGCGGCGATTTTGATAACGCGTAATAATTACATAAGGTTTTTGCCGCGCTTCATTATCAGTCTCGGATTTTATTGGATGCGCCACCATGTAGCATTTTTTTTCTTGCAATTCATCACCTTCAATTTCATAAACCGTCCATTGATAAAATGAACTGTCAATTATTTGCGCAAAGGCTGTAGATTGGCTTAGTAGTAAGGCGATAAAAATTATAATTTTTGTAAAAAGATGTTTCATTTTATGATTTTCGCTCAAAAGAATATTGCAAAATTGCTAATAGATATTCTTTATAAATTGAGTTTGGAAAAAATGAAAGATTGTTGATTGCAGAATTTTTATATTGCTCTGCTAATTGTAGCGACAGCTCAAAACCCTTGTATTTATTGACTAGAAACAGCATTGCAGAAAAATTTTGTAAGTTTTTTTCTGTTGCCATTAAATTTTCTTCAAGCAAATTTTGCATGGTTTTTTTATCTATCGCACTTGCTTCACGATGCGCCAGAATTATTGGTAGAGTAACCTTCCCTTCAAAAAAGTCGTTGCCAATATCTTTGCCTAAATCTTTTTCGCTGGCTTGATAATCAAGAACATCATCAATAATTTGAAAGATGATTCCAAGATTTTTACCAAAGTCGCGCAGCTGCTCTACTTCTGCTTCAGGACGATTATTAATAAGTGCACCACTTTCAGTTGCGGCAGAAAAAAGCACCGCTGTTTTACCAAAAATTATCTCAAAATATTTCTCTTC
>CANGNU010000139.1 GCA_947455365.1 Rickettsiales bacterium
ATCGCAACGGCCATCGGCTGCTGAACTTCACGCAACTTCATCGACGCAAATTCTCGAGAAGGCGGATCGAAGTCAAGATGTGTAATTTAAAAATTAATGTGTTTTTGGGTTAAAATATACTGCGTTTTGTCTTCAAACATGGCGCAGATTTTTCCCAGCGCGAAACCACCACTGTTGCGACTGCATTGCCAATTAAGTTAGTAATTGCCCGCGCTTCTGACATAAATCTATCCACCCCTAAAATAAGCGCCAGCCCAGCAAGGGGAACGCTGGGCATTACCGATAACGATGCTGCAAGTGTAATAAAGCCGCTGCCAGTAACGCCCGCCGCACCTTTTGAAGTAATCAGAAGAACCAACATCATGGTTAAAATTTCATGCAAAGAAAGGTTAATATTGAATGCTTGCGCAATGAATAAAATGGCCATGGTAAAATAAATGCACGAGCCGTCGAGATTAAATGAATAGCCGCTTGGCACCACTATTCCCACAACAGATTTTGGGCAGCCAAATTTCTCCATTTTAGTCATTAATGAAGGTAGGGCCGATTCAGAAGATGAGGTGCCGAGTACTAAAAAGATTTCTTCTTTGATATGCTTTAGAAGCTTGAAAATAGAGCTTCCGCAAAGTTTCATTACCGCACCTAAAATTAAAATTATAAACAAAATACAAGTTGCATAAAATGAAAACATTAATTTTGCTAAAGGTAAAAGTGCCGTGGCGCCATATTTACCAATGGTGTAGGACATTGCGCCAAATGCGCCAATTGGGGCAAGGCGCATAATGTTGTTGATGATTTTGAAGAAGATGTGCGATAGCTCATCAATGCCTGCTATTACTAGCTTGGCGCGGTCTTTTAATGCTGATAAAGCAAGGCCAAAAATAATGGCGATGAAGAGAATTGAGAGAATGTTATCTTCGGTGAAAGCCTTGAAAATAGTGGTGGGAATGATGTTGATGAGAAAATCAACAAAGCCTAAATGCGGTTGAATGTAAGCAGAAATTGCAGAAGTGTCGAGAGTGTTGGCGTCAATGTTCATGCCGCTTCCCGGCTTTAATGTAAATGAAACTGCAAGGCCAATAATTAAGGCGAGGGTGGTGAGAATTTCAAAATAAACTAAAGCTTTGATGCCAACACGCCCTACAGCGCCAACGCTTGCGCCACCAACAATTCCTAAAACAATGGTGCAAAAAATTATTGGCGCAATGCACATTTTTATTAATTTGACGAAGCCATCGCCTAATGGTTTCATTGCTTGCGCTGCTTCAGGCTGTAAGGTTCCAAAAATTATTGCGATAAAAACTGCGATTAAAACTTGCGTGTAAAGATTTTTAATTATGCTCATTTATAATTTTATTAAAATGCGCCCGAAACCTTAATATTTCAAATAAGCGAGACATTTGTTGAGTGTTTGAGCTTGTTGCTGATAGATTATTAAATCCACGGGCGATCATACTCTGGCGCCGCTTCTGACAATGGATCTGATGGAATATCGGCGTAAACTTCGTCATTCATTTTAATGACAACGCGGCCCGAGTCAGTAACTACGCCAATCACCGCAAAATCTAAATTCCATTTTTCAAAAATGGCGCGGGCAAAATCTTCTTTTTCGGGCTTTAAAATCATCAACATGCGCTCTTGGCTTTCAGAAAGCATAATTTCGTATGGAGTCATGCCAGTCTCGCGTTGTGGCACTTTTTCGAGGTTTAATTCAATGCCAGTTCCGCCTTTGCCCGACATTTCAAATGAAGAAGAAGTGAGACCGGCTGCACCCATATCTTGAATTGACAAAATGGCGTCAGATTTCATCAGCTCTAGGCAGGCTTCTAGCACTAGCTTCTCGGTAAATGGGTCGCCCACTTGCACGGTGGGGCGCTTGTCTTCGTCGCCTTCTTTGAACTCGTCAGAGGCCATAACCGCGCCGTTAATGCCATCGCGGCCAGTTTTTGAACCAACATAAACCACCGATGCGCCAACTTGCGAAGCGGCGGAATAGAATATTTTGTTAGCATCGGCCAAGCCTACAGTCATGGCGTTTACAATGATATTGCCATTGTAGCTTTTGTGAAATGTAACTTCGCCGCCAACCGTTGGCACGCCAACGCAATTGCCATAGCCGCCAATGCCTGAAACCACGCCGTTGACCAGCTGCTTGGTTTTTGGGTGATCAATTTCGCCAAAACGAAGTGCGTTTAAGTTAGCAATGGGGCGGGCTCCCATGGTAAAAACATCGCGCAAAATTCCACCAACACCAGTTGCCGCGCCTTGATATGGCTCGATGAATGACGGGTGGTTGTGGCTTTCCATTTTGAACACAACCGCTTGCCCGTCGCCAATATCAATGACCCCGGCGTTTTCTCCCGGACCACAAATAACCCACGGCGCCTTGGTATGCATGGTCTTCAGCCATTTTTTGGTAGATTTATAAGAGCAATGTTCAGACCACATTGCAGAAAAAATTCCTAATTCGGTAATGGTTGGTTCGCGACCAAGAATGCCAAGAACCTTAGAGTATTCTTCTTCGGTAAGGTTATGGTCTTTAACTAATTGCGGGGTAATTTTTATGTTTTTCATTGTAAAAAAATTTGCGCTTTTGGCAAAAAGCTGTTTATGAAATTTTCAGATTTGTAGTTTATCTTAAGAAATTTATTTTGCAGAAAAATCTCATAATTTTTGCTAAAAAATAAAAATTTTATGAATTTTGAATGTGATTTAAAATTTTTTCAAACCCTTCTTGAATTGATAAATTGCCGTTATCAATAACCATTGCATCTTCTGCAATCAATAACGGAGAGTCTTTGCGGCTTGAATCATTTTCATCGCGCTGTTTTAGTTGGGCAAGAATTTCTTCGTATGAGACAATTTCGCCTTGTTTTTGCAATTGGTCAAATCTTCTTTTGGCGCGAATTTCTACTGCGGCGGTAATGTAAAATTTATAGGAAGCGTTGGGGCAGATGACCGTTGTGGTGTCGCGCCCATCAAGCACCGCGCCGCCTTGCTCCAGTTTACCATTTTCAATAAATTCTTGCTGAAAAGCAAAAAGTTTGTGGCGAAGTAATGAATTTTTTGCAATCACTGATGCTACAGCGCCAACGGTTTCGCTGAATAATTCTTCATTGTCTAATTCATCTTCGGTAATATTTTGTGTGAGTGAGTTAAGTTGTGAAAGTGCTTCAGTAATGCTCTCATGGCCATTTCCCAAAACATTTTGTGCGGCTAAATTTAACTGTTCAACAAATTTTTCTACTGCAATTTTGTGCGCAATTATACGAAAAGCAACCAGCCGATAAAGCGCGCCAGTATTGAGATAAGGCAATTTAAAATGCGCGGCAATTTTTTTTGCCACCGTGCCTTTTCCTGAAGCGGAAGGCCCGTCGATAGCGATAATTAAAGGTTTTGTCATTTTCAAAAATAAAGTTTGGTAATTTTCTCGATTCTATTTTTTCATAAAAAATTTACCAACAAAATAAGG
>CANGNU010000140.1 GCA_947455365.1 Rickettsiales bacterium
ATTTTACAGATGGAAACAAAAGGTCTGGCGCCTTTTCTTTTGTGTGGTTTTTACAAAAATTTAGCGTGATTGATGTTAAAAAGATCGATCCTCAAACTCTTACTGCTTTAACACTCTTAATTGCTGAAAGTGATCCAAAAGATAAAGATAAAATGGTTGGTTTGGTGATGATGTTGCTTGGGAATGCAAGGAATAGAAAGTTTTAATGAAGATGGTTGCGGGGGCTGGATTTGAACCAACGACCTTCAGGTTATGAGCCTGACAAGCTACCGGGCTGCTCTACCCCGCGATAAAAATTGAAAGCGCAAACGCCTTCAAAAGCAAAACTTAAAAAAAGAAGATCGCAACTATACCCACCCATCACCGTAAAGGCAAGCACTTAATTCGCCCTCACCTCAATAATTTTCTCCACCTTGCGAATCCTTGCCACATCTGCTTCGTCAAGCAAATATCCTTCGGGCAATTCAATATTAAAAGTTTTTTCTCCCGCCTCAATTACAAAAATAACTTTGGTTTTTTTGGCAAAAGAAATTGGCGCAATATGCTGTGAAAGCAATGATTTCAGGGTGAGAACCGGCTCGCGTTCTTTCACAAACACCTGCACTTGCGAAAATATTTTTTTTGCCTCAAGCTTCTCCAGCCTTTGTTTATATAGGTTGGTGGCATCATCAGATTTTTTATCGCCACCAAATTTATTTTGTCCGCCCTGCCCTTGGCCACCACCCGAGCCACCACTTTGGCCACCACCATAACCCCCGCCATCACCGCCCTGCCTGAACTGACGCTGCTTCTGTTTTTTAATATCCTCAAATTCTTTTTCTGCAGGCGCAACATTTTTGATAAAATCAGTCAGGCCTTGCACACTACGCACTAGAACTCTGGTGCCACCTTCATCTTTGCGAATTAAACACTCAACCACCACGGCGCTGCCATCAGCAAGCAGGTCGCGATGGTTGGTAATTAAGGCTTCATCGAAGACCATCGCTTCAAAAATTCCGCGCGGATCAGAAATTGTTAAATAAGCAAAGCGGCCACGCGCACTAGAGCGGTGCTTGCTTGAAGCAATTACTCCTGCCATTTTTATCAAGCTATTGTCAGCAAGCTCATCTTGTGCTAACTTGTCTGAGAACACGGCGCCACGGCGTTTAAGGTCTTTTAAAAAGTCATCAAGCGGATGTTCATTTAAGAAAAATCCAAAGGCCTCAAACTCTTTTTGCAGGCGCTCAGCCTTGGTCCATTCTTCAACTTTTTTTAATTGTGGGCGCGAATTTTCTTCGCTAAGAAGCGCGCCAAATAAGCTCATTTGGTTGCTTGAGGCTTCTTCTTTTTTTTCCGAAGCGTAGGCGGAAAGCACATCGAACGATTCAAAAATTTGTCTTCTACTTTTAGCGATGCCATCGAAAGAGCCAGATTTAGCAAGGGCTTCGATCGATTTTTTATTGACACTTTTAGGGTCTAGGCGTTCAGAAAAATCGTAAACATCTTTAAATTTTCCGTTGGAATTTCTTTCTGCGACTGCAACTTCCATCATGCCTAAACCCACGGCTTTTAAGGCTCCAAGACCGAATCTGATGGCGTATTTTTCTTGCGTCATTTTGTTTAATTGGGAATTTTTTACAATTTAAGATTAGTGAGAAATTTTCGGTAGGAGAAATTTGATTGCCGTAACTGAATCAAAAATAGGTCACGTTAATTCTCGCTAAAGCGAGACACGCTGACCTATTTTGACACAGTTGCGGCAATCAAATTTCTCCTACCGAAAATTTCTCACTAATCTTAAATTGTAAAAAATAAAATTATTATTCCAAGCACTATTCTGTAGATGGCAAAGGGGATAAAATTATGCTTACTAACATAACCGATAAACCATTTTATCACAAAAATTGCCGAAAGAAATGCGGCGAAAAAACCAACTAAAATTAATTCTGCGCCAGAAAAAGTTAAGTCAGCGCGATTTTTATAGAGGTCGTAGAAGCTAGCGGCGGCAATGGTTGGAATGGATAGGAAGAAAGAAAATTCTGCTGCGGTTTGACGATTTAACTTCAGCAAAAGCCCGCCAATTATGGTTGCACCTGAACGCGACACGCCGGGAATCATGGCGACAGATTGAAACAAGCCAATGGCTAAAGCCTTGAGCGGCGTGATTGCATCGACATTATCAATTTGATTAGGTAAAGGTTTGCGATCAACAAGAATCATCACCAATCCGCCAATTATCAAGGCGCAAGCAATGGTTGTGCTGGAGAAAAATATTTCTTTAATAATGCTATGAAACAAGAATCCTAAAATTGCGGCAGGCAAAAACGCCAGCAACAAATTCAGTACAAATTTTTGATTATTTGCGCGCCGCCATTCCAGCAAAATAGAAAAAATTCGCGCACGATAAATTATACACACCGCTAAAATTGCGCCAAATTGAATAACAATTTCAAAGAGATTATTTTTGACCGAATTAAAGTCAGTCACCCACGAGAAAAGCAGCAAATGCGCGGTTGAGGAGACCGGCAAAAATTCTGTTAATCCTTCAACAATTCCAGAAGTTAATGCTTTGAAAATGTCGATGAAATTCATAACAAACTAATTTGAGTTGCACCACGCCAAAGTTGGCGGACTCGACTTTGCGTAAGCGCAGCGAAAGCAAGTCTTCCTCCCTTCAGGGAGGGTAGGAGGGATTTTTGCGCAGCGAAAATAAATTTATATCAACAAGTGGTACCTCCGATCCGAATCGAACGGACACGTCCCAGGGGACAATAGATTTTGAGTCTATCGCGTCTACCAATTCCGCCACAGAGGCCCAGAAATTATTAGCTTAACCGCACTAATAAATAACGAGGATTTGCCCGCATTCTAAACTACACTTTTTTGCTTGGCAATAAAAAAAGGTTGGAGAAATTTAAAACCACCACTTAAAAAAACTTGGCAAATTTTAAATTCCCCCAACCACCCAAAAATAGTAAAATCTAAAAAGTAAAAAATTTGGGAAGGCGATCTTACTAAGGGCTAGCTTAAAAGTCAAAGAATAAGGTCGAAGGCCTGCAAAATCTCGCTACAACCTTGCTTTTCCTAACTATAGAACTGCACAAATGCTAGAGCGCAGGGTTTTGCGAGCGTCTCGAAGCTTGCTTCGTTCAGCCGCAAAGCCCTGCGCTCTAGCATTTGTGCAGAAACAAGATCTCAAGAAATTGCTTGCCAAACATGGCACAAGCCTTTAAAATCAACCCCCAATACCATCTTCACTAATTAAAAAATATGAAATCTCTAGGCAAAAAAACCGCTTATCAACTTGGCAATGTCGATAAAAAAATTCTCGAAAAAGTGCCTAACCCCCATCAAGATGTCGATTACGCAATCAGCTTCTCCTGCCCAGAATTTACCTCAATTTGCCCCATTACTGGCCAACCCGATTTTGCCCATTTAGTAATTGATTATGTTCCAGAAAAATCAATTCTCGAAAGCAAATCTCTC
>CANGNU010000141.1 GCA_947455365.1 Rickettsiales bacterium
ACACCTTTGGCCACACCTTTGAAATTGAAACAAATTATTCGTCACAATTATTGCATGGTGAAGCAGTGGCAATTGGCATGTTGATGGCAGCGAAAATGTCGCAAAGTCTTGAATTGATTGATGCTGCGCAATTTGAAATTATCAAGAATCACTTAATAAAATGCGGCTTAAATATTGATTTGAAAAAAATTAAAGCAGCGTGGAATAAAGAAAATTTAGTAAAGCATTTATACAAAGATAAAAAAACCGAGCATAAAAATTTAACTTTTATTTTGCTGAATAAAATTGGTGAAGCCTTTATTCACAAGGGCGCAACTGCGGAAGATTTTCTTCGTATTGTTGCAGAATTTATTTAAATATTGCCGCATAATCAACTTGCAATTTGTGCGCAGATACTTCAAAATGGCGCCTTCATTTATATAATTTCTCAAGCGCCTGCGTGATGGAATGGTAGACATAACGGACTTAAAATCCGTGGAGAATTAACGCTCTTGCCGGTTCAAGTCCGGCCGCAGGTACCAAAACTACGAACTCAATTCAATGGCTTGGCAAAAAAAATTCGCTAAAATTTTAGGTGTAGTTTTTTTGGCAATACTAGTCGCTTCTTGCGATGGTAATGGCTGCGTTGAAGCTGACGAGTTTGATAATCAATATGTTACAGTCAAGGCTAATCCTACTACAGATGGCATTACGGGAAATATCTATAACCATACCAGCGGCGGTCAGGTGGCTGGTTGGCACGAGACTGGCTTGCGCTCAAATGGCAATGCATTTTTAATTCAAATTAGTGGCGCGTGGATTCCATGGTACGGCTCGGCAATGACGCAGAGCAAGCTAAGTGGTTTAGCGCGTTGCAATTTTTGCGCTAAAAAAACTAGTAATCCTAGTGAAAATTGCATTTGTTATAATCAGGGCAAGGCAAGCGATACGCCATCTGCAGAAGTTGCACCCAATAAAAAACCTAGAACCGATGTCAATTGCGACAATCCTGTCGATCAAAATGATGCGGCAAAATGCACTTGTACTAAACAAAATGGCGCCACTACCGATCTTAATGTTTTCCACTTTCCCCTCAATTATTATAACAAAGATTATTCAGCAAAGCTGCCCGATGATCAAGGTGCCGCCTGCAAATATGAAGGTGGAATGGGGCTTTATCTGGGCTTGTTTGGCGCCAGTTCTACGCAAGTTCCTACGCGAGTTTATCATTTATTTTCACAGGCAACAATTTGCAACATTACGCGCAATTCAAATGGCGAATGCAAAGATTCTAACGGAATAGATCAGACAAAATATGTTTTTCGCAGTGCTAATAATAAAATTTTTACTAAAGATGACCTGCAAGCTAATGATGGGACTGATACAAACTCTTCTGATGACATTCTTCATAAGCCAAATGAATTTGTAAAACTAATTATTTACGACCGCTATTATTCGGACAATTTTGGTCAATATAATGTAGCAATTTTAGCAGGCGTTTTTCGTGATGGTGACACCGGTCTGCTTGAATATTTAGTACAAGTGGTTGAAGATGCCATGTTGGGTAAGGTTAGTCGTGATACAGGCGTAAGGGCTGGTGGCGTGATGGAATTTTTATATAAAGCAATTGTGCAAGATACTCACTTTGCGGCAATTTTGCAAATTTCTCTCATACTTTACATTGTGCTTTTTGGCATGGCCACTTTGATGGGCGTGGTTGAAATTACTAAAAAAGAATTAACCAGTCGTTTGTTAAAATTAAGTTTGGTCATTTTCTTCACTAATCCTAATGGTTGGTATTGGTATAACCAAATTGTGGTTGGGTTTTTTAAAGATGGCATGACAACAGTGCTGACCATGCTTTCTGACATTGCCGACAGCAACATTGATGAAAATAGCTCGATAAAAATTGCGCAAATGGCGCGCGCCACCACTGACAGCAGCGCTTCTCGCTTCTCTTACATTGATAATTTAATTAAAACTTTATTTTCAGATAATGTTACCAAAAAAATCTGGGGTTTATTCTTCTCTGACATTTTTGGTTTCCTCTACATTCTTGGAATTTACGCACTGATTGCCTATTTCATTTATGTTATGTTGATGGCGGCGGTGGTTTATACTTTAACTTTGATGAAGCTAGTTTTTGTTTTAGCTTTGGGGCCAATTTTTATCTCATTCTCACTGTTTGGACAGACTGAAGAAATGTTTAAAAAGTGGCTGGCGTTTCTTGCGGCGCGTTCACTCGAAATGATCCTTCTGTTTTTGATTCTCTACATTTTTGTAATGTTGATTGATCAAAAATTTACTCACATGCTCAGTTTCCGCACTTGTTATGAAACGCTAGATCTTTGGCTTTTCTCTTTTAGCATTTTGAAATCGCAGTCGGGCTATTCTTTGGCGGACTGGATTCATGACTTTGCGTTAATTGGTGGATTAATCTTCATTTTGCAAGAAATTGTTGATAAAATTCCAGTAATTTCCGGTGGTTTGATTAGTGTTGGTGGTACTAGTCATAAAGATTCTGATGCTGGCGAAGATAGTTCAACAAGATCAAGTTCGGCGCTGGCAGGGCAAATGATGAAATCGTTGCGCGGCCTTGCTATTCAAGGTGCCAAAACTGGTTTAAGTCAAGTTGGTGGAAATAGCTTCCGCTTGGCACGGGCGGCGCTTCGTGCTAGTGGCGCTTCTAAAGCCATTGACAAGATCTTCGACAAAATTCCAGTGCGTGGTGTTCGAACCAGACTGCGTGATGGCGTTATTGATGGTGCAATTAAAAAAGGACAAGAATCAGCGGCCAAGTCTGGCTTAAAAGCTGGCACCGCGGCCTATGATGCTCATGTGCGACATTTTGCAATGAACGATTCTAAACATGGCATACTTGCTTGGAAAAATAACAACGGCAAAAAGGCTGCACTTTACGACATGAGCGCCGACACCATCAACAAAAGAATGGCGACCAAATTAGAAAAAGAGCCGCTGAAAAAATTTCTCAAAGAAGAAGCAAAAAGGTTAAAAAATGCCGATCCTAACGCAATTTTGCTGGGCAAAGACATGCACAAGGCGTTGAAAGAATCGGCAAGAACTTGGGCGAATAAAAGCCTGTCTGTTGGCGCAGAAGGCATTGACGGACATTTGAAAGACATGAAGAAATTCATGAATTCAAAAGGCAAACTTTCTTCTGGCGAAGCGGCGAAAAAATTTGCTAATGACGAAGAAGGAAAAAATCGATATTTACAACATTTGCAAGCAAAAGCGGCAGAAAAAGGCAAGCCGCACAATAATAAAGAAGGAAAAAATTTCTTGCGTAAAGTTGGTTATGAAGAAAAACGCAAAAATAACTTCATCGATCACATTGGTATTAATACTGGCAAAAGCGTTTTAAATCCATTTAATCGCGTTGCCTTTTTAGACAAAGGAACCAACTGGGTTGCCGATAAATTAGGCAGAAAAAAAGAAGCCGCTTCTTTTAGTA
>CANGNU010000142.1 GCA_947455365.1 Rickettsiales bacterium
GGTAGACATTTTAGGCACTAATTAAATAGGTATTATAAAATAAAATATTATTTCTTATGACAGATCCAATTGATGAAAACCCTTTGCCTTTATATTCTGTACTTAAAAAAAGGTCCGACAGTCCCAGCCAGCCCTCTGTAGACCGTAGCAACAAACCAAAGCAATTAGCGGAAGAGGCTATTTATAACAAAGCTCCATCATCAGTTGGCAAGATTGGGCTTTATGAAGTTTCTGCTCAAGATAATCAAAATGAATTGCCAGAGGTAAAATTTGTGAATAATTTGAAAGTGAAGTCTGAAGGTGGGAATGTCTCCGTTGATAACGCTAATTCGATTTATGAAGTTATGTCACCCGTTGTGCCAGCTAAAAAAACTCCTTCAGTAGATCGCAGTACAAAACCACCAGAGGTAGATCGCAGTACCAAGCCATCATCGACTACAGAGAATCGTGGCTCAGAACCTTTGGCTCCTCTAGTAGATTGCTCTATAAAACCTTCGCTATAGATAGAGTTGGGCGGTAAAAGGCCTGATCCTTAAAGCTCAATTGCGACAGAGGCAGATTGATTTTTTACAGAAAGGTCAACTTTAGTCGCATTGCAAACATTGCCCAAATCTTCCAAAATTGCTGTTAAATCTAATGGATTTTGCACAGTTAATTTTGGCACGGTGGTTTTCATCGACAAGCTGTTATCCGATTTAAACTTGCGCACTTCAAAAATTACTTCTAATGCCGCTTGGCCCATATTTAACACGGCTTCTTCAAAGAAAAATTCTTCTAATTTTGGCCAAGTTCCGCGAGAGTGAATTGATGTTTCTTGCTGTGTTTCTGCGGCAAAATCTGCTGATTCTTTAGCAAAAATTCCCGCGTAAATTTCTTCTGTAATATGCGGAATGAAAGGCGCGAAAAGCTTGAGCAGCGTGCTTAGGCAGATTTTTAGCGTGTGAATTCCGCTAAGTTGTTTAGCGACAACTTCTTGTTTTTCGGCGTCGGTTAATTCGCGGCCAGAAAGCTTTTCAGCCTTCAGCCCGTAAGAGCGAACCTTAACAATTTCAAGGTAATTATCGCAGAAATCGTGCCAGAAAAATTCTTCAATTTTTTCGCGGGCGCGGGCATATTCAAACTTCTCGAAAGATAAAGTGGCTTGCGCGATGGTCTGGTGTAGGCGCGAGAGAATCCATAAATCGGCGGCGCAGAAAATGGTTTTGTTTGCAACTAGTTGAGCAGGTGAGGGTGCATGTTTTGCAGCGGAATTTTGTGAAGTCGCAGAAGCTTGATTCTGCTGGGTCGCGGCGTCATTCTCTAAAACTTCAAAATTTATCGCGACAAATTTTGCCGCGTTAAATAATTTTGTCACCAATTTTTGGCCAATTTTGAAAACATCTTCCGAGTAGGCGGTGTCTGCTCCCAAGTGTGATGTTGATGCCCAATAGCGCACAATATCGGAAGATTTTTCTTCAATCAATGCAGTCGGTGTAACCACATTTCCTTTCGATTTACTCATTTTGGTTTTGTCGGCGGCCAAGCACCAGCCTGATATCATCAGATTTTCCCATGGAATATCTTTTTTTTCTGCAGAATTTTTTTGTGCAATTTCGGCGGTGGAGTTGGTGGAAAAATTATTGTGTAAATAGGCTTTGACGATGGTGTAAAATGCCCAAGTGCGGATAATTTCATGGGCCTGCGGGCGCATGTTGGCGGGGAAAAGTTTTTGGTGGCGTTGCAGTTTTTTGTCGAATTCTGCTTGGTCTATAGCGCCACTGCTAAGTAAACTTCGCAGCATTTCTTCATTGATAGCGCCAGAGGAAAGTTGTGGGCTGACGGACGAGGTGGCCCAAGTGTCGAGAATGTCGGTTTCTGGAAAGATGGTATATTTCTTGCCATCCTTTTCCGCTTCGTAATAATTAATGTTTAGACCAGAAAACATCTCTGATTTTCTGTAGTTTATAAAACCTTTTGGCGCGGTTTTGGTAGGATTAAGTGGCAATTCATCAAAATCAGCAACTATTAATTTTTCACTGTCTAAATTGTTATTTTCACGCACTCTCCAAGCGGGAATTGGTACGCCAAAAAAACGCTGGCGAGAAATGCACCAATCTGAAGATAAATTTTCGCACCATTGAATTGCTCTAACCTTCATAAAATCAGGGTTCCATGAGCAAGAATTTATTTTTTCAATTAAATCATTCTTAAATTTAGTTGTTTTAATGAACCATTGAATTTTGGGCAAATATTGAGCTTCTGCGCCACTTCTTTCGGCTTTTTTTATATTTCTTTCTCCGTCTTTTTTTTCAAGAATAATTTCTTTGGGTTCTAAATATTTTATTATTTTTTCTCGAACATCTTTTATTTTATAACTTTTACTACCTTCTTTAAAATAAAGCGATTGAACTTCTTTATCACTTAGAAAGTTTAGGTGTTCTAGTTGCTTAAAATCTGCTGCCAAATCTCTTACGCCAAAAATAGCACAGAATTTTTGCCAATCAAAACCATCATAATCGGCAATAATAACTCGCTCTTTAAGATTGCATGAATCTTTATATTTTTCATACCATTTTATATCATTTTCATCACCATAAGTGCAGCACATAACAGCGCCTGTTACCTCATTATTTCCTTCATCAATTTTTGCGCCTAAATCAGCAATAATTGGCACTCTAACTTTAAATAGCGGTGTTGTTGCAAAATGTCCTGTTGCGCCCTCGTAATCTTTGGCTAAATTTAGTTTTTTACCAAAATCAGATTGCGGATTAATAATTAAGGCAACGCAGGCAGGCAAAAGCTCGGGACGAGTCGTCATTACTTTTATTTTTTCGCCATCAAAATTACTTTCAGGTCTTCCTTCTTGAATTGTTTTGTCACCTACAGAAACTGATATTTCAAGATCAGAAACAATAAAATTAAAATAAATTTTTGAGCAAGCTTCTTTAGCATCAATTAAATCAGCCTGCGAAAGCGCGGTTTGGTCAACACAATCCCAAATTACTGGTTTATAATTTTTCTCAATCAAATCCTTTTTGTATAAATCAACAAAACTCGCCTGCGAAATTTTCTGCGATTCAGGCGAAATTGTCTGATATTTCTGCTCCCAATCCACCGAAAGCGCAATTGAATTAAACATAGCCTCAAATTCTTGCTCAGCTTCATCAACAACAGATTTACACTCCGCAATAAAATCTTCGCGAGCCAACAAACGCGGGCCTTTAGAAGGTTGGGGCGCTAATGCAGAATCGCCTAAAGCCGAAACCGCATTGGGCGTTCCAACGCGAATATTTTTCACTTTCTCCACCAATCGCTCGGTCGGCAAACCATTATCATCAAAGCCCATCGGATAAAAAACATCCTTCCCGCGCATGCGCCAAAAGCGCGCCACAAAATCTGCTTGCGTATAAGAAAAAACATGCCCCATATGCA
>CANGNU010000143.1 GCA_947455365.1 Rickettsiales bacterium
AATTAAGAGATTCATTATTATCGCGACGCCGCCGCAAAAGCAACAGCCCGCTAGTTGTAGCCACTATGATTAAAATTACATCAGAAGAGCGTTTTAGCAAAAAATTGTCATGAAGTTTTTTGCTGAGTCGTAATTTTTTTCGTTCTGAAGTATCAGAAATTTGCGGCACGGCTTCATCAACTAATTGCTCGCGCAGCGTTGTCTCGACTGGCTTGATACTTTTTATAGAAATATTTGTTAAATATAAAGTTCCACAAAAAACAATAAAAGCAAAGCTGCCGCCAAAAAATATCATAGCCAATGAAGGCTTGATTTTGCTAGCTCTATCAGCTTCATCAGGGGTGGAATTGTAGCTGGTAATTAAAAACAGAACCATCATCAAATAAGCAATTAGCGTCAAAACAATTTCTTTGAATGAATTGTAATTGGTAACGGTGAGGCTAAAAAAAAGTATGAGAGAAAGGTGGGCAATGATAAGCGTGGAGATAGTGTTGGTGCGGGTTTTGACGATAAATAAAGTTGCAAGATTTAATAAAATAAAAAGTAGTGCGGCGAGTAATTTTGCATCGAAGAGCATATTTTAGTTTTTATTTATTGCTTAATGCGGTTGTAAATTTGCTAGAGCCCGTAGTAGATTCCCGCTTTTGCGGGAATGACATTCTTACCAAGAATGACATTCTTACCAAGAATGACATTTTCAATTTTTAATCGCGTAATAAATCGTTAATTGAAGTTTTGCTGCGAGTTTTTTCATCAACTTTTTTAACAATTACTGCGGCGTAAAGCGAAATATTTTTGTCGCCTTTAGTTGATGCAACATTGCCCGGAACCACGACAGAGTAAGCTGGAACGCGGCCGTAAAAAACTTCACCAGTTTCGCGATCGATAATTTTTGTTGAAGCGCCAATATAAACGCCCATTGAAATTACCGAACCAGTTTCAACAATTACGCCTTCAGCAATTTCGCTGCGTGCGCCGATAAAACAGTTATCTTCAATGATTACTGGGTTGGCTTGCAATGGCTCTAAAACGCCGCCAATGCCAGCGCCGCCAGAGATATGGCAATGTTTACCAATTTGCGCGCAAGAGCCAACTGTCGCCCAAGTGTCAATCATTGAGCCTTCATCAACATAGGCACCCAAATTGACGAATGATGGCAATAAAACTACATTTTTAGCAATGAAAGCAGAATAGCGCACAACTGCGCCATTCACGGCGCGAAAGCCTGCTTCTTTAAAATTTTCTGCGGTCCAATTGGCAAATTTTAGCGGAACTTTGTCATAAAATGAAATGGCGTCGCCGCTAGAGCCAGCATGCTTGCTTAAGTAATTATCATTCAGGCGAAATGACAGTAAAATTGCTTTTTTCACCCATTGATTAACTTGCCAGATGTTATTTTTTTTCTCGCAAATTCTTAGTTTGCCGCTATCAAGCAAAGCCATGGCGCTATTGACTGCATCGCGAATTTCTCCTTTAGTAGAAAGATTAATTTCGGCGCGATTTTCAAAAGCATTTTCAATTATTTTTGCAAGATTTTCTGTCATAAATTTATTTTAATAGTTTAGATTCCCGCTTTCGCGAGAATGACATTTTGGAAACTTACCATTCAAAGCCATTATTGGCTCCGCAGGCTCCGCATTTAGGTTTCCATGAAGAAGCTAAATTGCTGCAAACTGAACAAATATAATAATCTTCTACAGAAAGTGCCGCGGCTTTTTCATGATATTTAGTAAATTTAACATTGTCGCCCAAGCGTTTAGCGGCAATGCTTAAAGCCTTATAAATGCGATGAGTTTTGTCTTTTACTAATGATGCCAATAAAAATTCTTCCGCCTCTTTATATTGCTTGGTTCTTAGAGCGACAAGGCCCAAAGCAATGCTGTTCAAATGCGTAGTTTTGTTGGTCGCGGTTAATTTTCTCATCAACTTAATGCGCTTTTTTGCAGAATTTTTGCGATTAATTAAGTCGTAAATTTCGGCAAAAATTAAATGCGGATTTTCTTTCCATAATTTTTTTATCATCCACGAAGCCTTGAAAGCAAAGCCGCGTTTGATCCATGATTTAAGTATAATTTCAAGTGCAGGTAAGAAATTTTCTTCAGCGCGTAAAGCAATTTTGCAATATTTAATGGCGTTGCCAAAATCTTTTTTGCGATAACAGTCAAAGGCAATGGCGCTGTTGACTGCGGCAATTTCGCGCTTTTGTAATTCATCGTTAAAATGAGTGGCGCCGTGCAGATTAATTAAAGCACGCGCCTCTTGCCACAAACCCTCTTTGCGATAAAGCGTAAGTAAGATGCGAGCAATTTTATAGCTGTCTTTTTTAAGTGATAAAATTTGCGTCGCATAAGCAATTGCGGTGGAATTATCTTGCTTTTCTAGTGCTAATTCAAACTTCGATTTCAACACCATAATTTTGGCAAATTTGCTATTTTCAATTTTTGCAAAAAACTCGGCAGCCTTAGAAAACTCTTTGTTCTGATAATAAATTTTTCCTAAGAAAAAATTATTTAATTGTGGATTTTTTATGAATGAAAAAAGTTTTTTTTGCAAATCGAGCGAGGCCTTTACATCATCACTTTCAAGTGAAAGCATTAATTGCGAAATTACATCAACACCTTTCCAGTGGCGCTGGATAACGCTTTCCAGCCTTTTGATGTAACTTTTTTTAAAGAGAAGGCGAAATAAATTAGGAAATTTTAAGGCTAAAATTCGCGCGACAATGTAAGAGCAAATGAAGATTATTGCGGCAAAAAATATTGCCAATAAAAGTGCAGTGAGAATGTCAGTTTTTGCTTCGTAGCCCAGCCAAGTAACTAGCACGGTGCCGTTATGGTCAAGAATCCACACCAAGGAAACTGTCGCTGAAAAAGCAATGAATAAAAACCACAAAATGGCGAACATAATTTCAAAAATTAAATTGAGCCGCGTAAATAAAGCAAAATATCTTGATCAATTTTTTGCACTTCAGAAGCTGCATTTAGCTCTTCCAAAAATTCTGGTGAAATTTGTTGAAAGCTAGAGTCAAGCAGGTGGAAGCTGGCAAGTGCCGCAGGAAAATCTTCATTTTGCAAATTTTCTTCGGTAGTGCGGATAATGCCATCAACGCTTTGCGTGTCGCCATGCAATTTACGAATTACTACTAATTTAGAAAGATTGTGACGAATTTTTTTAATTATTCCGCCGCTTGAATCATTATTTTTTGTCGCAATTAAATCGGGAATTAGTGCCGAAAATTTTTCAGAAATATTTTTTGATCCGTGAAATTTTTCTAAAAATGGTTTTAATTGAGCCACTTTATCTTTAAGGATTTTGTCTAGAACGACAAGGGTTTCAAGGCTTTTTAAAGTTTCAGAAAAATTATCACCAG
>CANGNU010000144.1 GCA_947455365.1 Rickettsiales bacterium
GATATTGGATATGACGGGGGGGGTTGTGGTAATGGTGGTTGGCTAGGACTTCAGAATTTTGGCTTTACTCTCGCTCATGGCCAAGTTATTGCTATTGCAATTACCGATGTTTGTCAGAAGGCGGGCACTTGTCAAACTTGCCAATATACCGCATATTGTAATGATGGGGTATATGTTACAATGGGTGATATATGTACTCAACAATATGAAAACACCTGCGTCTACTTTCCTTTTAATTTTGAGAAAAAAAATTGGGAAGCGAGAATTGGGAGAGGTTTTCCATGGGGCGAGGAGGGCAGTAGTTTTGATTTTGATGGACAGGGTTATTTATATAATGCTCAAAATAGATATAGTTGTAGTGCTAACGGTCACAGCAAAAAATACATTGACAAATATAACAAAGAATTTTGTTTACAGTTATAACGCTTTAAATTTTTAAAATTTATGATTTCAATAATAATGGGTTCTAAGTCAGATTTCGCAACCATGAAACATACTTGCGAAATGCTTGATAATTTTGGCGTAAAATACGAAACCAAAATTGTCTCAGCGCATCGCACGCCGCAAAGGCTGTATGATTTTGCACAAGCGGCCGAAAAAAAAGGCGTGAAGGTGGTTATTGCCGGGGCAGGTGGCGCAGCGCATTTGCCGGGAATGGTGGCTTCATTAACCGCACTTCCTGTTCTTGGTGTGCCAGTTGAAAGTAAAGCGCTTAAAGGTTTGGATAGTTTATTGTCAATTGCACAAATGCCAGCAGGAATTCCCGTTGGAACTTTGGCAATTGGTGAGGCTGGTGCAAAAAATGCCGCCTTGTTAGCGGTGGCAATTCTTGCTTTATCCGATGCAAAACTAGCAAAAAAATTAGAGAAATTTCGTTTGAATCAGACCAATTCTGTTGGCGTTGCGCCATAGTTTGTGGTATTATTTTTGCCATTCTCGTCATTCCCGTTCGTGATTCATGTCATTCCCACCAATTCACTTCATTCCCAAATTCGTGTCATTCCCGCGAAAGCGGGAATCTATCTAGCAACACCGATTCACCTTGTTCCATTTCTCATTTTGCCGCTGCCGTAAAAAACTTTTTCTATCTAAAATTTTTTTCTGCGGATGAAATTTTTTCTCATGCTTTAAATAATTTTGATAAGCATAATCTCCTTCAACATAATTTTTCCACGCAAAAAACCATCCAGTAATTTTCTGTAAAAATTTAAGGCCTTTCATAAGTTGCCATAAGTACCGCCGAGGCAATTTTGTGGCGGTTGATTAAGTAAGATGCCAACGCCGCCGATGCGGTTGGAGCAATTTCTAGTTTATCAACATCAAGAGCATAAACTGTAAAGATGTATCGGTTGGTGCCGCTGCCAGCGGCGGGACAGGGGCCCATAAAATATTTTGAGCCGCCATCATTATAAGCCGCCAATGCGCCGTTGGGTAATTTGCTTGGATTAAGATTGTTATTAAAAGCCGCTATATTATAGGCAATAAAATGCCACCAACCACTGCCAGTTTTAATGTCAGGGTTATAGATGGTGAAGGCAAAACTTTTGGCACCTGCTGGTGCACCTTTCCAGTTAAAGGTTGGCGGCAGGTTTCTTCCATTACAATTTAGGCCCTCTGCAATATATTTATTGGCACTGCCATTAGAAGAGCAGTTTGAAAATGGCGCGACAAGCGTTCTGCTGCAGCCAGCAAATCCGTCAAATTCATTCGCTTTAGAAAGTTTTTCGCCTTGCTTAAAATTTGGGCTGGATAAAACAAAATTGCTATTTCCCTCATCAATTGGTGCATTTTGCGATTGCGCTAAAGCCGTTGAGGCTGTAGCACAAATTGCTAGAAAGAAAAATATAGCATGAGTAAAATTTCTTCTCATGATTATTTTCTATTTTTTAATTCTTTAACACGAACAGTTAAATCATCCATAAATTTATCCATGCCTTTTTCAGAAATTGATGAGTTGAATTCTGATCTTTGTGTTTCAATTAAACTGATGCCTTCAGTGACAAAATCTAGCACCAACAATTTACCTTCGCGCTCTTTAACTCTAAATTGCACATTGATTGCAACATCAGAATCGCGAGGGACAAATTCACATTTTGTAACATAAAAACCACTTTGCTGTTCAACTGAAACAACATTGAATTTTTTGCCATTATAGTTTTTAAATTTTGGCCCATAAGTGTTAATCATGAATTGGCGATAAAGCTCTGAAAAGCGCGTCTTTTGTGTATCGGTGGCGGTACGATAATTTTTTCCAAGAACAAATCGCGCAATCCAATCAGAGTCAATTACTTTATCTACTTCGTTGATGATTTTTTCTTTTTTTGCCGCTTCAGAAGTATTTTTTTCAGCAGCAATGCTAATGATGCGATTGCCTAAATTATCAATAAATTTTCGTACATTTGTCGAAGTATCGGCATTTTGAGCAAAGGCAGTGCTGGTAAAAAAAACTAAAGATAGGGTAGTTAATAATTTTTTCATAATTTGTTTTTTAATATAAATTACTCTTTTGGGGATCCCCGCAAGCGGGGCGCTGCTATGCAGCGTAAAAATAAACACTGGGATCCCCGCAAGCGGGGCGCTGCCTGTGCAGCATAAAAATTTATTTCAATATTTTCGCATCGCGCTGCTGAACATAAACGCTGCGCAATGTGGCGTATAAATCGAAAGAATCTTTTCTAGCATCGTCAATTGGATCAAGCAAGCTTTCCCTTAAATCAAGGTTATAAATTACGCCACTAGTGAAGCGATAATAGGCATTGATTGAGTCAACTTCTCCACCAAATCGCAATTGGTTAAAACCAACAGGGTCAATTGTTCTGTCAAAAGCATAGCCACCAAAGTCACGCCCCGAACTTGGCCCCAAAAGTGGTATCATTAAAAACGGGCCAGTATCTATGCCGTAATGTCCTAAAGTTTGGCCAAAATCTTCATCTTCATAATGAATGTTTTTATTGCCAGCAACATCAAATAATCCACCAATTCCAAGGGTGCTGTTAATGAGAAAATTTGAAAAAGTTGCAAGACCATTGTCTAATTTTCCCTGCGCAAAAGAATTAAAAGTTGAAATTGGCAAAGTTAAATTTGTAACAAAATTGTGAACGCATTTTCGCACTGGTTTAGGAATTGCATAGCGATATCCTCTGGCCACCGGCTCAATAACATGGCGGTCTAAGCTGTCATTAAAAGAAAAAATTTTGCGATTCATTTTTTCTAGTGGATCATAAATTTGCTTCTGATTACTTTTGCTAAATTCAGCTTCATAAGCAGCAAATTCATCTTCATATTGATATTTTTTACTAATTTGAGCAGTGGCTTTGGTTGTAGGCTTGGGCTTGGTTTTGGAAGCAGCGCTGGC
>CANGNU010000145.1 GCA_947455365.1 Rickettsiales bacterium
AATATACATGCCAATAATAACGCCTGCAAGGCCGCCGTGGAAGGACATTCCGCCATGCCAGACGGCGAAAATTTCGAGCGGGTCGGTGAGAAAAAAACTAAAATTATAGAACAAAACATAACCAACGCGGCCGCCTAAAATTACTGAAAAAACCGCCCACATAAGCCAATTGTCATAGGCTTCTTCCGACATTATTTTGTATCGCTCATTTTGTTTTTTGAGAAAAATCATCGCAAATAAAATGCCGCAAATGTAAGCTAGCGAGTACCAGCGAATGGCAATTGGCCCAATTGCGAGCGCGACAGGATTAATATTTGGCAAAGTAATTGGAAACATAAGAATTATTTTTTTGCCAATGAGTTTTTAGAATTTTATGAAAAAAGCAATAGTTTTACTTAGTGGTGGGTTAGATTCTACAACGGTTCTAGCGATTGCGCAGCAGCAAGGTTATGAAGTTTATGCGCTAAGTTTTGCTTATGGTCAGCGCCATAAAGTTGAGTTAGATTTTGCGCGAAAAATTGCGCGCAAGTTTAAAGTGCGTGAGCACAAAGTGGCGAAGATTGACCTGCGCGCCTTTGGTGGCTCTGCTTTGACGGCAGAAATTGCAGTGCCAAAAAATCGTGATCTAGGATTAGCAAAAGATGATTCAGAGAAGTTTTATCATGACGAAAATTGCGACAAAAATTTGGCGCAAAGCCGTCCGCAAAATATTCCCATCACTTATGTTCCAGCGCGCAATACCATCTTTTTGTCCTACGCGCTGGCTTATGCAGAGGTTGTTGGTGCTGCAGATATTTTTATTGGCGTTAACGCAATTGATTATAGCGGCTACCCCGATTGCCGCCCCGAATTTATTGCTGCTTTTGAAAAATTGGCAAATTTAGCAACCGCTTCAGGCGCTACTGGCTCTAGCAAATTTCACATTCATACGCCGTTAATTACCATGAGCAAGCGCGAAATTATTTTAGAAGGAATTCGCCTGAAAGTTGATTACTCTAAGACCCATAGCTGTTATGACCCCATTATAGAAGGAAAAAAAGTTTTGGCTTGTGGCAAGTGCGATTCTTGTCAGCTTAGACTGGCGGGCTTTCGCGAGGCTGGGGTGGTTGATGGCGGAAATTATTTTTAACTAGTAAAAATTAATAAATAGTATGACAAAAAATAATAATAACCTAGAAGAGCGCTTGCAAAAAACCGAAGCGCTTTATTCAAAATTAACCAGCGCAAGATTAACTCCAAAAGTTACGCCAAGAGAAATTATTGGATTTTTTAAAGATGGCGCAATTCCCGATATTACATTGCTCGACGCCTATTTGCAAAATGTTGCTAAAATGAAAAATCCATTTGGAACAAGTCTAAAAGAAGCGGTAGAAATGATGCAAACAGTGTCCTGTCTTGTTGAATGTGGTGTAAAAATTAATGATCCACTAAACAGCCAAGGACAAACTATTCTACAAAAAGTAATTGATGCTGGCGCAGAAAATAATCCATATTTTGCGAATTTGGCAATTACATTATTAAAAAACAGTGCTGGTTTTAATCTTGACAAAGCGCAGCAAGAAAAGCTGGTTAAGGGAATTTTAAAATATAATCCAAAATATATTGAAACTGTTCTTAAAAAAGGTTGGATTGATTCTAGTTTTAAAATTGGCGATCAAACTCTTTATGGATACGCAACTAAAACTGCTAAGGTAAAGCCAGATGTTGCAAAATTTATTAGTGAAGCACCATTGTTGCCAGATAACATTGAGAGAAAAAAAACAAAAATTTTAGCAAAAGAATTGCTGCCCAAATTTAAAACGGCATCTGAAATTGCTGTGGCGCGGGCTAATGAACAAATTATTCACGGCGTCAATACAAAGAAGGGTGTTGAATATGTTGAAATGGAAGGTGCAGATGGTAGAAATCGTAAATTTATGGTAAAAAATGACCATCAGCCAAATATTATTACAACGCAATTTGCTGGCGATTTATTCAATATTTTGTCGAGCAAAACATTTGTCGCAAAAAGTGGTTTTTTGGTACAAAGCTCAAAATTGCCACAGGGCCTGTCTTATGCAACCAAGTGGGATAGTGCTGCTGAAGGCGATGCAATTATCAACGGTGTTTTGCAAGACCAAAGTGAAGAGGCTTTGTTAAGCTATTCTCGCATGGGTGGCGTAACCGCGGTTCTTGGTGAAGATGATCACAATACTGACGGTAACACTTTGCAAAGCGGCAAACATAAAAGGATGGTAAAAATTGATATTACTGCCTTAAGAAATGTTAATCTTGGCGCTGCAGATTCTCGGGTTTATGGCTCACTGCAATCTCTAGAGGTTTTGCAAAAAATAAGTGGAATGCTAGAGAAAGAAATTGATGACTCTTCAATGGCAATAATCAATGAAAGAAGTCGGTTGGCTAATGATTTCAAAGAGTATCCGTTGGGTGCAAAAATGCGCAAGTTATATAACCAAAATATTAACGATGATCTGCTAGAAAAAATTAAGGCAAATATCAGCCAAAATACCAGCGAATCTAAGCTTGCAAGAAAAAGCTTTATGCAATTTATGCGCGGCGTTCAAGAAGCAATTGATTTATCGCAAGATGAAAAATTTCTCGACGCTTATGTTGCAAAATATAAAGATTTGCCCGGAAATTCACATCAATTTGCGCAAGAATGTCAACAGCTTTTTGCTGAAAACGCTAAGCAGGCGCAGCAGCAATATGGTAAATATCTTGAATATTATCAGCAAATTTCTAGGGAAGAAAATGCAGAAAAGGCTAAGAAGATGAATTGGCTAAAGCCAGCAGAGTTGAGGGTGATGACCCAAGATTCAAAAGCTTCTAAAGAACCTTTGCCTGAAACTCAGGCGACGGCAAAGGAGTCAATTAAAGTGCCAAAAATTTCGGAAAAATTACCAGCTGCGATTGTAAAAGAAATTGACGAAAATGATGTTGCAGCTTTTTTTGGTTCAACAAGCGTAAACACCTCTAAACCCTCTTCTCTCAGCAGTTCTCGAGACTCTTCGCGGCCCAATTCGGCAATGTCTGATGATAGTGCGGTTTCTGTGCCGCCTTCGCCAAAACCTGTGCTAAGTAAAGAAGACGGGGCGCTGGCTTTTAAAAGGGGGATTGAAAAAAAAAGAAGTCAGACTGCAAAGGGGCCGGCAACTTCTCCAACAAAGTTTACTGCTAAAGCGCTTGAGGGATTGGAGCGGCCTGCGACAGTTTCTGCAAAACCAACAGCTATTCAGTTGAGCTCTATAGGTAAGTCAAAAGATTTGGCAGGAGGAATTTCTGTAATATAAACCTAATAGATAATGTTCGGGCTTACAACCACAAGCCTGCAACCTTATTTAAAAAACCTGC
>CANGNU010000146.1 GCA_947455365.1 Rickettsiales bacterium
ACAAAAAATTCTAACAGAATTTTACAAGGCCGAAGCTGCCAAAGCAGATCTGGCGCTGTTTTGCGAGATGACCATTACTGGATATCCCGCACAAGATTTATGGCAGAAAAAATATTTTCTTGAAGAGGTGCAAGAAAAATTGCGTGAAATAATGCTGGCAACAAAATCTGCTAAATGCGCTATTTTAGTGGGCGCGCCCTATGTTTCTTTAAATCGTGCTAAAAAAGAAGTGGTTAGCAATGCGGTTTTTTTAATTGAAAAAGGTGAAATTATTAGCATTATTCGCAAAAAAACTTTGCCCAATTATGGCGTGTTTGATGAAAGGCGATATTTTGAACCAGACAGCGCTTTATCTTTTGTAGAATTTCGTAATCAAACCTTGGCAATATTGCTTTGCGAAGATATCTGGGATTCAAAAAATATTTATCTTTTGCAAGAACAAGTTTTTGACAGCATAATTTCGCTTAATGCATCACCTTATCAAGCCAATAAACACCTGCTTCGCGCCCAAGTTGTGCAAAATGTTGTGCAAAAAGTTAAGAAGCCAGTCATTTATTTAAATCAGGTGGGGGCGCAAGATTCTCTAGTGTTTGATGGCTCTTCTTTTGTTGTAAATGAGAAAGGCGAGACAGTTTTGGCATTAAGCCAATTTGCGCCAGATAGCGCCGTTATTGAGTTGCAGAAGGGTTCTATTGCAAAAGAAAAAATTTCTACACCATTATTTGCCGCCATAAACAATTCTAATGATAATGATTTAGCTCTTGAGCCTCTAAGTCAAAACGGCCTTGATAAACAAAATAATTCTTATGAAATATCGCGCAATTATTCCGCCTGCATTTTGGGTTTGCGCGATTATATTGAAAAAAATAACTTCAAGAAAGTTTTGCTAGGAATGTCTGGCGGCATAGATTCGGCGCTGGTTGCGGCCATTGCGGTTGATGCTTTGGGTGCAGAAAATGTTGCGCTTTATGCCTTGCCAAGCCGTTTCAATTCAACAGAATCAATGCGTGACGCGCAAGAATGTGCGGCAAATTTAGGGCTGCAATTGCAAATAATTTCTATTGAAAATACTTTTAATGCAATGCTGCAAACTCTAGAAAATCAAGGATTAACGGCATTAGCGCAAGAAAATTTACAATCGCGAATTCGTGGTAATATTTTAATGGCTTTGTCAAATTCAACTGGAGCGTTATTGCTTTCAACTGGCAATAAATCTGAGTTGGCGACAGGCTACGCAACGCTTTATGGTGATATGTGCGGCGCTTTCAATCCAATAAAAGATGTTTATAAAACGCAAATTTATCAATTGGCAAACTGGCGCAACAGTAAGGCTCCCGAGATTTCTTCTTATAAAAAAACTGCACTAATTCCGCAAAATATTATCACTAAAGAGCCAACTGCAGAATTGCGTGCAAACCAGAAGGATAGCGACTTGCTGCCCGATTACGCAATGCTTGACCAAATTTTATATGCCATAATTGAGCAGCAAAAATCTGTCGCTGAGGTAATAAAAAAGGGCTTTGACGAGGCAGTTGTAAAAAAAGTTGCAAAACTTTTTTATAGCAGCGAATATAAGAGAAAGCAGGCGGTGATTGGGCCGAAAATTTCTAGCATGTCATTTGACTTAGAGCGGCGCTATCCCATAACAAATAAATTTTGGCAATAATGACTACACTCTGTCGCTTCGCTCCTTCTCCCACGGGCTTTCTCCATGTTGGCAATATTCGCGCGGCTATCATAAATTTTCTTTATGCTAAAAAAACCGGCGGCAAATTTATGCTGCGTTTTGACGATACCGACATTGAGCGCGTCAAAGAAGAATATAGTCAGATGATTCCGCAAGACATGGCATGGCTTGGCTTGGCTTATGATTCATTTGTCAAAGAATCTGATCGCCTTGCCAATTATGAAGCGGCGAAAAACTTGCTAATAAAATCAGGAAGGCTTTATGAATGTTATGAAACTGCTGAAGAATTAAACCTGCAACGCAAGGCGCAAGTAGCGTCAGGCATGGCTCCGCTTTATAATCGTGCGGCGCTAAATTTAACTGATGAGCAGAAGAAAAACTTACGCGCGCAAGGATTGACGCCGCATTATCGTTTTTTGCTTGAAGAAAAAATAGTGGCTTGGGACGACAGAATTAAAGGCCGAATCACCTATGAAGGCCGTCATTTTTCTGACCCAGTTTTAGTGCGCGACAATAATGTGCCAACTTACACTTTCTGCTCGGTTGTAGACGACATTGAGCTTGGCGTCACCGATATTATTCGCGGCGAAGACCACATTACTAATACCGCAATTCAAATTCAAATCTTTGAAGCCTTGATACAAGCTGGTTTGAATGGCATTGTGCCAAATTTTGCGCATCTGGCTTTAGTGAAAGCAATGGAAGGAAAAATTTCTAAACGCGAAGGTGGCTTTGATGTGAAAACCTTACGCCATCAAGGCTTTGAAGCTTTTGCTGTAGTAAATCTTTTGTCGCAAATTGGCACTTCTGATCCTGTAAAAATCTACAAAAATTATGACGAATTAATTGCTAATTTTGACTTTTCTAAATTCAGCAAATCTTCCACAAATTATGATTTAACCGAGTTAGAAACGGTTAATCAAAAATTGCTGCAAACCCTTGATTTTCAAGATATTAAGCCAAGGTTAGATGAAATAAATTTAAGTGAAGTTGATGAAGATTTTTGGCAAATTATTAAAGCCAATATTAACTTTTTGCATGAAGTAAAAAAATGGTGGGAAATTTGTAAAAAGCCGTTTCGTTTTAATAATGCCGCGCATGATCAAGATTTTCTAAAACTGGCTGCAAGCTTACTGCCACAAGATACCAGCGATAAAGAATGTTGGAATAAATGGTTGGCAGAAATTAAGAAAAATACCGATCGCAAGGGTAAAGAACTATTCTTGCCAATCCGCTTGGCTCTAAGTGGAGAAGAGCATGGGCCAGAGATAAAATCTTTGGTAAATTTAATTGTCCGTGAAGAGATTTTGACAAGGTTGGCCGGATAAAACCATCTTCATGATAAATAAATTAGCCTGCACTAACATAAGCTCTGCTCCTCAGGCAGCTGAGTCCATCGAGATTTTATGCAAGCGTAGCTTGCGATGGCCTCAGAACTCGGCTCAGAGCTTATGTTAGTGCAGGCTAATTTATTTATCATGAAGATGGTTTTATCCTGCTCTCTGCTGCGTTTCAGCAATTATCTGCCGCATGCGTGTTACATCATTTAAATGTGGAGCGTGGCCACAATTCGCAAAAATATTTTCTGAAAAATTAGCAATTCGTGCTTTAAAATATTCCGCTTGCGAAACATGGACAATC
>CANGNU010000147.1 GCA_947455365.1 Rickettsiales bacterium
GTTTTGTACAATTTGAAAAAACTCAATTGTCTTCTCATCTTTTGGGTCATAATCAATGCTGGATTTGTAAATATCTTTAATTTTTTGATAAAAGAAGCGTTCAGAAAGCCTAATTTCTCTAATTCTTTCTTGTAGCTCATCAAAATAATTCATCGATTTGCCAGCTTTAAATCTATCATCATTTAGGGCAAAACCTTTGATAATATATTCCTTTAAGCGATTGGTTGCCCAAATGCGAAATTGCGTGCCTTGCTTTGATTTAACGCGATAGCCAACAGAAATTATTACATCGAGGTTATAATAATTGGGTGCTTTTTGTTGAAATTCGGAATTTCCGAATTTCTGCATAGACTGGCTTTCTATAAGCTCTCCCTCGTTATAAATATTCTGAATATGCTCGTTGATAGTCGATTTTGCCTTGCCAAACAAAACCGCCATTTGCTCTTGATTAAGCCAAACGGTTTCTTGCTGCAATTCAACATCAAGTTTAATTTTGCCATCTTCGCTTTGATAGAGGAGAATTTGCGGGGAGGGTTGTTGTTTTTCTTGGTTGTTTTTCATGGTTAAATTTTATTGATGGTTTATTGTTTTTGTGTTCTAGTTTTTGTAGTTGGGTTGCCATTTTTTCAACAGAAAATCCCTTCTAAATTAATCAACAATAAACATTATAATTCACTAAATTAAAACGATCAATTTCTAAATAAATATAGGCAATAGTCTTGCAATCTGTTAAGAAAATTTTTAGTCATATTTTTTATTTCACTCTACTACAAATCCCCAATCCTAAACTCACTATACCTTCATATCGCGCAGCTTGCCAGCAAAGTCATAAATATCGCCAAATAAATGGGTGTGGATTTGCGCAAGACTATTGAAAGTTCCAGCTTCTATAAGGTTGATTTCTCCGCTTTCGAAGAGCTGTTTGGCTTTTTGCTTGCTGATTTTTTCTTCTGCTTGGTTTAATTCAGGTTGGGTGGTGAGGTTTAGTTTGTTTGGTAGGGGCATGCACCCTCCTTGTAAAATGTAATTTATTTTTTTTCAATTATCTCACGCTCAGTATTTGGTGCTATTATTGCCATTTTTGCGCATACTAAAATTCTATCTCGACTCTGTTTTTATAGTAAAGAGTTTGCTTATTGGACCGTTATAGTTTTCTTTGTAATCGCAAGTAACAACTTTTCCATTCATACCTTTTATAATTTTAGCAAGATCTCGATCAGCCGTGAATAGTGTAAGATCATTTTTTATCGCAGCCTCTCCAATCAAGGCGTCTTGCAGATTGTTTTCCTTTTCATTTTTTTCATCCAAACTCGTTTTAATCTCAGAATAGATTTTGCCATCTCCTAATTTTGCTCCACTATCCATTATTGAAAAATCCATTATAAAAGATTCCGTAGGTATTTCATTGCGAACTAAGGATTTAAATGTTTCTTGCAGATTGTTTCTTTTTTGTAAATTTTTAGTCTTAGATAATTCGCTATACTGAATATCGGTAGCAAAATATTCATCTTCAGGCTCATGATCTAAAATCAAAGAGCCATTTAATACCTTATTAAAAATATTGGTATCTAGCATGTATTTAGCCATGTAAATTTTAAGTATGATGAAAAAAATTTGATGGAAATTATTCTGACAATGAATGATTCGATCTTTTGCTTGTATTTTTTTATGTAGCGTTGTGTTGCTAGATGTGTTTAAATGGCGCCAGATAAGAAACTGGCGGGAGTGACGAGACTCGAACTCGCGACCTCATGCGTGACAGGCATGCGCTCTAACCAACTGAGCTACACCCCCAATGAAGGGGAAGAACAATAAAGCGTTGTGGTGGGTGATGACAGGCTCGAACTGCCGACCCTCTCCTTGTAAGGGAGATGCTCTACCAACTGAGCTAATCACCCAAGCGAAATTGCACTTAAAAAATTAAGGGACGAGAAAGATAAACATCTCTCATAAAAAAACAATATCTTTTTTGCAAAAGATTATTTGCAAGATGCAAAAGGTTTAATTTTGGTGAAGATAAAAAAACCCTCGCACAAATTTGCACGAGGGTTTCATGGAAACCGACAATTACTTTACAGAATCTTTCAAAGCTTTTCCAGAAGCGAATTTCACTCTTTTAGAAGCTTTAATTTGGATTTCTTTTCCAGTTTGTGGGTTGCGACCTTTTCTAGCAGCAGTTTTTACTACTTTGAAGGTACCAAAACCGATCAAGGTAACTACATCGCCTTTTTTCAAAGCTTTTGTAGTAGCTTTCAAGAAAGCTTCTAGAGCGGCACCAGCATCTTTTTGAGATAGGCCAGTTTGGTTAGCAATTTCTTTTACTAAGTCTGTTTTGTGCATTGTTAGATCTCTTTAGTTTTAATATTAAAATTGACTAACGAGCTGCCTGATGGAACTAGAGCATTATTAGTGCCCCCGCACCATCAAGGTAGCAAGTTGCCAAAGAAATTAAATAACATTACTTTTAAAGCAACTATTATTTGCAATTTTTTTTATGAAAAAAAATCCATCGAGTCAAAGTGAAGCAGGGTTGGCAGAAATGATAGATGTCTCGGACGCAATGAAATCAAGGCTTCGATCGGTATTTGCCCGCGGCAAAATGCTGGCAGATCTCTGCTCATCATAAGCCAGCCCAATTGTAATAATTTTTTTATTGCTTTTTAAAAATTCAATTGTGCGATCAAAAAACCCACCACCCATGCCAAGCCTTGTCAAATTTGAGTCGAAGGCCAGTAGCGGCATAATTAAAATATCAGGTAAAACTTTTTTTCCATCAACCGGCTCAAGAATTTTTGGATAAAATTGATTAGCCGCAAAAGCTTGATTCTGCTGGTTCAACACAAATTCCAAATGAAAATTCTTCCGCGTAATTTTTGGATAAGCAAAACTAATATTACTATTAATGAAATGCGCCGCAATCAAGCTAGTCAAGGCCTCGCGCCCATCAGAAATGTAAAGAGAAAATAGTGCCTGCGAATTTTTCTCAAGAATTTTCGGCAATAAATTATTAAGAAAATTTTGATTTATCGCCTGAGATTTTTCTTGAATTTGCTGCGCCGAAAGTTGCGCGCGCTTATGTTTGTAAAGGGTTCGCAGCGATTGTTTGAATAAATCAATTTCGTTTTGCAAGGTGAGATTATTTTATTTTTATTTAATGAAAGAAATTTGGGTAAATTATTTTTCTTATTTTATGGAATTTTTAATCAAGCGTAATTGTGTCAAAA
>CANGNU010000148.1 GCA_947455365.1 Rickettsiales bacterium
ATACTAAAAACCATCCCTGGAATTGGAGATAAAGTTGCTAAAGCTTTAATCACTGATTTGCCTGAATTAGGCAAAGTTAACAGCAAACAAATCGCTTCTATTGTTGGTGTTGCGCCTAAAAACAGAGATAGTGGTGTTTATAAAGGAACTCGCAGAATTAGCGGCGGCAGAAAAGATTTAAGATGCGCTCTTTACATGTCTGCTATGGCTGTAATTCAAGGAAATTCCTCAATTAACACCTTTTACAAAAATCTTGTAAACAGAGGAAAAAGACCTCAGGTTGCCATTGTAGCAGTGATCAGAAAAATTATCTCAATTGCTAATTCATTGATAAAAAATAATCAAAATTTTTCTAACTTTTCTGTTGATTTTTCATCATGAGCTCTTTTTATTTAAACCATCGTTGATGTTGGCCATAAGCTGCGCGTCAAAGCGTTCTTTGACAGTTTTCGTAGTTATTTCAATCATGTCGAGTCTCTTGTCGATGTCGGCGCTCTTACGCAGGAAATAAAGAATTTTAAGTTCCTTACCATTGCGCTGCGCAATAACTTCTTGTCCTGATTTTGTTTTCATCTTGAAGGCATCGCCCGCAAGATATGTTGACGGACTGTTTGAATCGCTCCTCTTCTTAACCTGATTGATATTTTGATAAGAGGGGATTGCCAACCGTCCGTCTTTTGATTTCTTAATGCCACCAGTTTGCTGCAACGCCGCAAAGACAGCCATCGTGTAAACTTCAGCGGTGAGATTGTTTTTAGTTGCAGGTTTGATTCTTATGCTGCTTTCAAAACCGCCTGATTTTTTTCTGATAAAAAATTTCTCACGGATATTTTTTCTAACTTCTTCCTGACTTTTTTGTGCGATATTCGTCAGGGTTTTTGCAACTGCAAATGGGATTTGTTGCTTTGCTATTTTGTCTAGCGCATTTGCATTGCTTTTGATCTGGATACTGATGATTGCCATCTTGGCAAGGATTATGAGTGAGATGTTTTATTTTACTCTATGCTTGAAGAATCCTTTGAGTAATCCGTTTATCGTATTGTCTGATAAGGAAGATTTTGGTGTATATTCAAAATCGTTTTGTTTTATCATTTCTTCTGGCGTAGCAACAATGCAGCCTTTTCCAACACCAAATCTAAATTTTATTTCTTTGCTCAAATTTTCTGGAACATGGTTTGAATATAAAGTTCGAAAAATAGAGGGGTCTACAATCAGGCCACCAACTTCTATCCAAAAATGACCATCAAATTTTTCATTAACAACATTTTTGTTGATGGCTTTTAAATTTAAATCCTCGCCATGTTTAAATAATAAAAATTCTTTATATTTAAAATCGCCGCCAATCAACGCTATAGGGATGTTTGAGGTCTCTCTTATGTGCGCAACAATCATAGCACTCAACAAGGCGCAATCAAGAGCTTTAGGCTCTACTGCTATATGAGCTTGTTTGACTGTAAATATAATTAAATCCAAATCAGAATTAGTAAGTTTGTAATTACAAAATTCATTGAATTGTTGCGGCGTAAAATCTTTGTTTAAAGCCTTTAGCAGCAATTCTTCTCTACTCATATTTTTAAATTATCTCTGTTGCGTGAACACACTTTTCGACTATTGGTAAAAATCATGCCCGATTTTGTCTCATTTGTCTAATGCTTTTTTGTCTCATCGCACACAAGCGTATTCATGCTAACTTCTGCGTAATTGTGCGTATAGCATTTTTCCATTTTCGATTCGCAGTTGCTCTTGAAATTCCGAATTCATTGCAAATTAACTTCCACGGCATTCTTTTAGCACGCAGCCAAATTAATTTTCTATCTTCAACTTCTTCAAGAAAATTAATCCACGCACAAGTTTTTTCCATGCGCGAGATGGCTTCAGGAGTAGCGGGCCACTTCTTTGGTTTTTGATCCATGCGAATAATTTCAATTTCTGTGTAAATCACCACAGGCCATGAAGAAAAATAATTATAAAGTTTTGTTGGCGGCAATTTTTTTAAGGTGCGAATCGCTTCTTCAAAAGCATTCGCGACCATTTCTTCTGTCCAGATTTTTTCTTTATTTTCCATTTTTTTCTCCTTTTTTATTTTTATAAATTTTATCGCCAATCTGCTTGATTAGCTCTTTCTCAGGCCAACTCAATCTTTCGTCATCAACTTTGACAACCAAGATTCCGTCATTATTCCAGCCTTCGCGCTTGATTTTTTCCGCATCAATTTTTTTTGCTTGAATGCGTCCAAGGTTACATTTCAAAGGGTTTTCGCCATTCATAATAAACCCCCTTCATGTTTTTTTATCACCAAATCAAGTAATGCTAAAGCGTCGGCTTCGTTATCATCCACGGGATTGAATCCAAGCTTTTTTACTGCTTCGATGACTGCATCTTTTTTACAATTTCCATTTCCCGTGATGTGCTTCTTGATTGTCTTAACCGGAATACCGAGATAAGGAATTTTCTTTTCTTCGCACCAGCTCGTCAGGTAAGCTAGAAAGCCGCCATACGCGTGCGCCGCATCAACGCCGATATGCCTTCTAACTTCTTCAAAATAAACTCGATCAACACCGTTCGTGAGTTGATTTATTTCTTCCAACCATTTTTTAAAACGCAGATAGCGCATACCGCCACCTTCAAATCTGCTTGGCTTAAATTCGATAGTTCCGCTGTTAATTTGTTTATTTTCTAAGCTGATTGCCCATCCGGTTTTTGTTCCGAGATCGAGAGCTAAAATTTTTTTATTGTTCATAATTTTTGTTTTTATTGTTGGTAAAAGTTCAAATTTGTGAGGCACGAAAATGCTACCTCCATTCCATACATGGTGGGTATCTTATACCCTCCATGTAATGGAGGGGGATGTGGTTGGATTCTTGGAAATGATCTATGAAGACAGACAGATATTGCTTCCGCAGACTCCAAAATTTGAGAAAATTTTCGAATAGATTTTGGATTCTTGGATTCTTGAGGAATTCCTTCTGTCGTAAGGGATTGCGAAGTTTTTCTTTTCCAAAAGTTTTTGGGTTTTGGATTCTTGTTGGATTCTTGGGTGGATTTCTGGAGATCCTCTTGCAAGTAAGCTTTGCAGGTTAGAATCCAGACTTTTGGATTCTTAGCTTGGATTTCTGGATTCTTGATTTGGATTCTTGGATTTTTCATCGGCAGACCTCCTTATCATGAAGAATCCAAATCGATGGATTCTCAACAGGGAGAACAGCTCCGGTGCCTGGAC
>CANGNU010000149.1 GCA_947455365.1 Rickettsiales bacterium
CAATAGTTAAATTGGGGTTTTGCAATTTACCTTCTTCTTCATCAAAAAGTGGTGCAATTGCTTGAAACTCTAGGCCAACCGCTTCAAGAATTTGTTTACGAATAATTGAAGTTGAAGCTAAAATTAGTGGTTTTTTTTGCTCTAAAAGTTGTGTCATTTTATTAAATTTTTACGCTAGTCGGGTTGCAATTGTGCGCCCAGCCTAGTTAAGCGAAATCATCGCTAAAAATTTTCTTTCCGCCTCAGCATCATCTTTAAAAACCCCAATCATTTTTTTAGTGATGGTCGTAGTGCCAGCCTTGTGAATGCCGCGTGTCGTCATGCATTGATGTTCGGCATCAATTAAAACTGCTACGCCTAATGGTTTCAAGGTTTCGTCAATAATGTCGGCAATTTGTGAAGTCATGGTTTCTTGCGTTTGCAAGCGCTTTGAGAAAATATCGAGCAAGCGTGCAATTTTGCTAATTCCTACCACTTTTTTATTTGGAATGTAAGCAATGTGCGCCTTACCAATAAAAGGCACCATGTGATGTTCGCAATGCGATTCAAGACGCATATTTTTCAACAAAACAATATCATTATATTCTTCAACTTCTGCAAAAGTTTTGCTTAGTACTTTTTTAGGATCAACATCATAGCCTGAAAAAAACTCGCGATAAGCCTCAACCACGCGTTTTGGCGTTTCAAGAAGGCCTTCGCGATTAGGATTGTCGCCAGCCCAAGCAATTAAAGTGCGCACCGCATCTTCTGCCTGTTTTTGCGATGGGCGAGAAATTTTTTTTGTGTTTTTAGTCATTGTAGAAATTACATTTAAGTGAGCCAAGATTGCTGTCAAAAGGTGATTAAAGACATTAACCCATAAATTTAGTCAGGTAAACTTATAGCTTATTTCATCAAATTACAAGTTGTAAAATAAAATTAGACAATTAAATTACTTGGCCTTCTGTTTTTTAGAAGAAAAATTTCATCACCATAATAAACAATATTTTCTAAATTTTTATGAAACAAAAATTCACAATCTTGTTAGCAGCTGTTTTCAGCCTAACTCTTGCCGCTTCTAACGCCAATGCTGGCGAAAATATCGCAGTTTTAGACATTGAAAAAATTGCTAAAGAATCAAAAGCAGTTCACGACATTCAAAATAAAGTTACCAAAAAACAAGACGAATTTCAAAAAGAAATTACCAAAAAACAAGAATCTCTAGAAGCTGAGCAAAAAAAGCTTGAAGCGAAGAAAAACATTTTGTCAAAAGAAGCTTTTGAAAAAGAGCAAAAAGTTTTCGAGAAAAAAATTGACGACTTAAAAACTTTTGTTGAGAAAAAGCAAAATAGCTTGAAAAAAGCCTCTGCCGATTCAATGTCGCAAGTTAACGACAAAATGAAAGATATCATTTCTGAAGTTGCAAAAGAAAAAGAATTAACTTTAATTTTGCCATCTTCACAAATTGTTTATTCATCTGATAATTCTGATATTTCAGCTGAAGTTTTGGAAAGATTGAATAAAAAAATCACCAAAGTTAATGTAAAGTTTGACTAGTTCTGCGGCGCGAAGTTTTTTATTCGCGCCTTTTTTAAAATGGGTCTGTAGCTCAGTTGGTTAGAGTGCGCGCCTGATAAGTGCGAGGTCGGAGGTTCAAGTCCTCCCAGACCCACCATTTTAAAATTAGTTAGTAAGTAAGGCCAGTTTTCCTTCGTAAAAATTCAAAAACTTTCTTGTGCTTTCGACAAATCAAATTCGCACTAGCTTCCTCGATTACTTCGCTAAAAACGGTCACCAAATTGTCGACTCTAGCCCCCTAATTCCGCATAATGATCCCACGCTAATGTTCACTAACGCGGGCATGAACCAATTCAAAAATTATTTTACTGGCGTTGAAGTGCCAAAATTTAAACGAGCAGTTACTTCGCAAAAATGCGTGCGCGCAGGCGGTAAACATAACGACCTTGACAATGTAGGCTTTACCGCTCGTCACCACACCTTTTTTGAGATGCTGGGCAATTTTTCTTTTGGCGATTATTTTAAAGAAGAAGCAATTTTTTACGCGTGGAATTTTCTCACCAAAGAAATGGCAATCTCTGCAGATCGCCTGCTAGTAACGGTTTATCACAATGACGATGAAGCTGCTTCTTGGTGGAAAAAAATTGCTAATATGCCCGAAGAAAAAATTATCCGCATTGCAACCGATGACAACTTCTGGTCAATGGGTGATGTCGGCCCTTGCGGCCCTTGCTCTGAAATTTTCTACGACCATGGCGATAAAATCTTCGGTGGTCCTCCCGGTAGCGCCAATCAAGACGGTGACCGCTTTACCGAAATTTGGAATCTTGTCTTCATGCAATTTGAAAAAGCTGCTGGCGGCAAAATGACGCCACTACCAAAACCCTGTATCGATACTGGAATGGGCTTAGAGCGCATTGCCTCTGTCATGCAAGGTGTTCACGATAATTACAACACCGACACCTTCGTTAATCTCATTAATAAAATTCAAAAAATCGCCCATGTCTAATCAAGTTCAGCGCAAAATCTACACCAGTATTGGTTTGATGAGTGGAACTTCAATGGACGGAATTGACCTAGCGCTAATAAAAAGCGATGGCCATGACTATATTAAGCGCGAAAAATTTGCTTATTTTCCTTATAGTGCCGAAATGAAAAAAGCGCTGCAAGGCTTAATTTACGGCACTCCAAGCTTGCAACAAATTAAGGTTGTTGAAAATGAATTTTCGTTGCTTAACGCCAATATTGTTAATAATTTTGTTAAAGAAAACCAACTTGATCCACAAGAAATTGACGCAATTGCTTTCCACGGTCACACCATAATTCATGTGCCAGAGCTACAAATTACTTGGCAAATTGGCAATGCAGAATTGCTGGCGGCAAAAACTGGCATTAATGTAGTGGCCGATTTTCGCAACCGCGATGTTGCTTTTGGTGGCCAAGGCGCGCCGTTAGTGCCAATTTATCATTTTTATTTACTACATGGCCAACCCAAGCCAGCCGCGGTTTTAAACATTGGTGGCATTAGCAATATCACTTATTTTTCTGGTGAAAATGAAAGCGATATTGAAGCCTTCGATGTCTGCTTTGGCAACGCTCCATTTGATGACCTAATGCGTCAAAAATTACAACTAGAATATGACAAAGATGGCGAACTTTCACGCAAAGGTAAAATAG
>CANGNU010000150.1 GCA_947455365.1 Rickettsiales bacterium
GGCGCGAACATTAAAATAAATGGGCCAGCTTCGCAAAAAACGCGATAGTAAGAACGAAAAGATGCATCACCGGCAACTTTTTTTATTTCGCAATTAGTAAAATTATTTTGCGCTAAAAATATTTTAGCTTTTTCTTCGTTAAGCGGAATCATTAGAAATCAAGTTTAGAGTACCATTCTGGCGGGTTGATATTGGGTAAGCGATCGCGCAGAACTTCGCCAAAAATTTTGTAAGACTTCACCAAGCTGTACCAATCTTTGACGCTTTGATGGTGCTGCCAGTTGATGTCGCCAAAATAATCGAGTACCGAGAGTTGCGCGGCGGCGGCAAAATCGGCGACAGAAATATTTTCACCAGCCAAATATTTGCGTGTCTCTAGCAAGTATTCAATATAGCTTAAGTGAATGTTTAAATTGTGACGAGCGACGCGTAAAATTTCTGAGTTAGGGGCGCGCACACCAGGTAAATAGCGGTTAAAATAACGCTCGCTAAGAACATGTTTTGAAACTTCATGGTAGAATTTATCGTCAAACCAATTTTCAATGCGTCGCGCTTCGGCCCGCTTGACGAAAGACTCGCCAAGCATGTTGCGACTTTCTAAATGCTTCTCTTCAATATATTCGATGATGACTGAACTGCCACAAACTACTGTGGCGTTACTGTTGTCGAACAGCACGGGTATTGTGCCGGCAGGGTTCATTGCAATAAATTCTTTGCGACGATCCCAGAAATGTTCAGGTACTAATTCAAAGTCAACTTCTTTGGCGGCCAAGTGAATTCGCACCTTGCGCGAGAATGGACAGAGTGAATGATGATAGAGGCGATACATTTTTGTAATAATTGCGTTAGTGAACTTGTTGCAATGCGCAACCAAACTATAAGTTATAAAGAGGGCTGTAGGATTCAATATATTTGTGGCAAATTTCTGCTAGTCACCCAAAGCCGCACCATCATTTGGTTTTTTCTTGCGTTTTGCCTTCTAGCGGCTCAGCAACGGGATCTTTTGGCGACGACCGCGGCGTAAAGGTCTCTTTATTTTTTGGCACCACCTCGTCCTTCCAATATTTTAGCATTTCAGTATGCTGCTCCTTCTTAGGATTTTTACTATCTTGCGCTTTGCTTTCAATAATCTCAATTGCTGTTTGGTTTTTTGAATTTACACTCATCACTTGCCCACTCTGAACTAAATTTTCTACCAACAACTTAAAAGCCTCAACATTGCCTTTGCGCGCTGCAATATGTAGGCCAGATTCATAACCATTTTCTCCACTATAACTTGTTGTGCAGCCAATATTTACGCCATCTTTTTTACATTTATCAATATCTTCTTTGGTTAATTTGCCGCTTTCTACTTTTCCCAAAAAATCAATCTCAGCAACCTTAACTGCTTTGCGCGCTTCTTCATCGGCCTTAGCAATTTGCTCAACATTTTCTCGCACTTGACGCCAAAGTGCGGCACTATCTTGCATGGTCACCGTGCCATCTGCTGCGGTAATTTTTTTGTTGGTGTAGCGATCTTGATTGTAAGAAGAAACCCCACCACCACTTCTGCCCGAAGCAGGAACTTTTACAACTTCTTGATCAAACATAACCTGCACCGCACTTTCACGGTCAGCACCACTGGACATTTTTAGAATTCCTAGAAATCCCGCCATCTGCTCATTTTGCGCCTTAATATTTTCGCGACGCTCAAGCTTGCCAGTCATGCCCCTGCCCGATGTTGACGAGACACTATTTTCGGTAAAAGTTTCTACGGCAGCTGTTTTAACTTTATTTCCAAATCTTTGAGCGAAGGTGGCAACGCTCTCAAGGCCGCGCTCAACAACATTATGGCGATTAGAAGATTGATCGAGCCTTTCAATTAAATCATCAGCGGTTGTTTGTGGAATCATTGCTGGATGCGGATTTTTAATTTTAGTTTGCTCATTTTCATCGCAAAGCCTTGCCACCAAATGCCGCACCATTGCTACATCGCCACGCTCTACCGCAACATGCAGCATGGTATGTTGATTATTTGACGCCACCATTTTTGCACCCTTATCAAGCAGAAAATCGACCGCCTCAGTTGAGCCAGATAAAACAGCTTCTTCAATATAAGAAAAATCTTCTGCATAATTAATTTGATCAGCTGCAGAAGTAACGCTTAGCTCTGCGTCAAGATCTTCAATTTTTTCCAACTCACCATTACGAATGGCTGCAAGCATTTTATCTTTTGGCGACAAATCTTTTGACATAGAAAATTATATTTAGTGCGCGGCAATAGTTTGTTGAACCAAAGGTTTATTCAAGGGAGCTGATTTTGCCCTAGAAATTATAGCACTTGGCGCAACATGTCCTTTTAGCGTAGGGCTATGTCCGTTTTCTTTTTCCAATTGCCGCACTTCTTTTGCAAGAATTTTTTCTAGCATTGCATTTGCTTTTAATTCTGGCGTGTCAAGATTTTTTCTCTCAACAACCGCTTTAATTTCAGGATGATCTTCGGCTATTGCAAGAATAAATTCATTGCGCCTCGTTGCTTTTTCTTTGTTAATTTTTTCGTCCGCATCGCTACCATTTTCAACATTACAATATTTCTCATATCGAGCAATTTTGTCATCAAGAGTTGGCTTCGCCTTGTCTTTTGGCAAGTCTTTATCTTCTCTTTCTACTGCAGCGAATAATGTCATGCTGTTAAAAAATTCATCAGCATATTTTTTGTATATTGTAGAATTTTTATCGGAAAAACTTTTCATAAGCATTTGCTCATCTAGAACGCCATTTCCATCAATAATTTTTTGCGCTTTAAGATCATTCGAAAATTTATCACTCATTATTTTTGTAAAAAATTCTGGAGTTGCAGAATATTTTTCTTTCGCCATCTCTACCAACTTAATCTTGTAATTAATCTCTTGCGAAACTTCCATTTGCTTTGCGACAAATTGTTCGTAAAACTTTTTTAACTTGTCTGGATCAAGTGTTTTCAAGTCTTCTGCCGTCTTGTAGAATTTTTCCATCTCGGCCTTCATGGCATCTTCATGGCCTTTAAAAACATCTTTGTATTTATTATAATGAGCAATTTCAACATCGGCGCGCTTAAGCGAGACAAGGGCCGCCAATGCAACACCTGCTGCAGGGCCAAGCAAAACTGGCGCTAAAACTCCGCCAAAAACACCATTGACTAA
>CANGNU010000151.1 GCA_947455365.1 Rickettsiales bacterium
CCAATAACCACACCAAAGCCATGATCGATGAAAAAGTTTTTGCCAATTTTGACGGCAGGGTGAATTTCTATGCCAGTTAAAATTCGTGCAAAGTAAGAAATTAAGCGCGGAATAATGGGAATTTTGCGATTATGCAAAAAATGAGAAATGCGATGAAGGCATAAGGCGTGGACTCCGGGATAGCACAAAATTATCTCAAGATAACTTTGCGCGGCGGGGTCTTTTTGTTTTATGTTATCAAGAAATTTTTTCATTTTATGTAAATAGTTTATGTAAATGATTTACAAAACAACATTCAATATAATTCCACAATCAATGTCATTCCCGCACAAGCGGGAATCTAGCAACAAAGAGGAGATTCCCGCTTTCGCGGGAATGACATTATGCCTCAATATCTGCAAATAAAACACTACTTAAATATCTTTCGCCAAAAGATGGCACGATGAAAACAATTAATTTTCCTGCATTTTCTGGCCTTTTTGCCACTTCACGCGCTGCCCAAAATGCTGCACCGGAAGAAATTCCTGTAAGCATACCTTCCTTCAAAGCCAACTGGCGCGCGGTTGCAACGGCATCATCATTGCTAACTTGAATAATTTCATCAATTAAAGATGTATCAAGAATTGCGGGCACAAAACCAGCGCCAATGCCTTGAATTTTATGCGGCCCCGGAGCGCCACCAGACAAAACTGGGCTATCTTTTGGCTCAACTGCAATTGCTTTAAAATTAGGATTACGCTGCTTTAAAACCGACGCAATACCAGTGATGGTGCCGCCCGTACCAACGCCAGCAATTAAAATATCAACCTTGCCATCAGTGTCGCGCCAAATTTCTTCGGCGGTAGTTTTTTGGTGAATTTCAACATTGGCTTTGTTGGCAAATTGCTGCAAAATAAATCCGTGCGGAATTGATTCTTTCAACTCTTCCGCCTTAGCAATTGCGCCTTTCATGCCTTTCGCCGCTTCAGTCAAAACCACTTCTGCGCCATAAGCTTTAAGCAATTTGCGGCGCTCAATCGACATTGATTCTGGCATGGTTAAAATTAGACGATAGCCCTTAATTGCCGCTACAAAAGCCAGCGCAATGCCTGTATTTCCAGAGGTTGGCTCAATCAACACACTTTTATGTGGCGTGATCAATCCTTGCTTTTCCGCCTCATTCACCATATTAACACCAATGCGATCTTTCACCGAGTGTGCAGGATTAAAAAACTCTACCTTTGCAACAATTTGCGCCTTAGTATCGTTGAGCCTGTTGATTTGAACCAGCGGAGTATTGCCAATAGTTTCAGTAAGATTTTGGTAGATTTTCATATTTGTAGATAGTTAAAGTTTGCAAAATTTGGAAAACAACAAACGCTAGAATTAGCGACAGCAAAGGGCGCGACAACAACAGGCAGCAGAAAGCTTCTTGTTGGAAGAAATTTTGCGAAGTGAATGCTAAAATTAACTGGTTAATTGAGCAAGAATTTTTTAACACCTAACCGACCCCACCAAAAAATGACATGTTAAATGGTAGGTATTTTTGAGAGAGTGGTTATCGCACTCTCCCTGATTGAGTCTCAATCTCTTTTTGAATATTAATATCATAGGCAAAAGCGCCTCTCCATGTTCTAAAGCCAAGTTCTTTTTCTTTATTTTTATAAGCTTTACCAAAAATTGTATCTGTATTTTTTGCTTCTTTTTGAAATTGAGAAGAAAGCTTTTGAAGATCTTTCAAAGTCTTTTCATCAACTGTCTTGATTGAATCATTAAAAATTTTCTTTTCTTTAAAAACTTTTAAAATTTCTTGCTGAAAATCTGATTTATCTTTCCAAGCGCTAAAACCAAGCTTTCCTTTATCCATATTAAAATTGTTTACCTCGTCAATATGCTTCAAACCATAATTTTTTAAAATTATGAATAAAGCATCGATTTTTCCTTCAGCATTTACAATATCTCTTACCGCCAAGACCACTTTTTTCTTAGCCTCAAAAATTATTTTGTTAACTTCTTTTTTAAACTCATCATATTCTTTATTAGAAGCAATTAATTTCAAATTTTTACTGAGACCAAAAACTTCCAAAGCTTTAGGATTGTTATTTGGAATCGAAGACGGCGACTGATCAGAAAATTTTAAATATACCCTAGTTTTATCACTTGAGATACCACTTTCAATATTATTAACCCCCTCAAAAGATAATATCATTTTTTCTTTCAAATCTTGATTTGTTTTATACAACTCTAAAACAGGATTTTTTTTTGCAAATTCTTCTTTTTCTTTGTCAACTTTACCTTTCAAAACAACCAAAGTCTCTTCTACATTTCTCAATTCACTTTGTTTTGCAGCTAGTGCTTCTTTTCGTCTTTCTTCTTCAACAATAAACTTTTCATATTTCTGATAATTTTGCCGCATCTCATCTTTTAAAATACGAAAATTATAATCAGGATTGGTTTTTATAATTTCAAAAAAATCTTTCATCACTAATTCTGCAACTTGATCTTTTTTTGATTTATCTACAATGCTTTTATCATGCTCAATTAAGTGCGATATAATATCTTTTAAACTATCTTTATCATAAGATTTTATGTCTTTTACTTTTGGATGACGCATGCGATGAACCAAGGCTGGCCCAATTTTAGCGCGACCGGCAAAATTTATACTGTTTATGCTGGTGATTAGCATAAAACCCGGTTTTAGAGGTTTTTTATCAGGATGTTCGCCAGTTAAAATTGCATTGAGAAACCTTTCATCAATACGAGTATTGAGTTCATCAATCCACACCATATCCCCATCTTCAAGAGCTTTCTTCATGATGTTTCTTAATGCTTCATCAGAAATATTGGCTGCAATTTTATAACAAACATGACTATCAGAATTTTTATCTTTTTCTGGATATTCAATAACATCAACACCCATTTTCTCTAATGTTGCCCCAATCAAAACGGTTTTGCCAGAACCAGAATCACCTTCAAGAAATATTCCTTCTAAACCAACAGCACCTTCAGCGTCTTGAGTAAATTGCGGTAAAATTCCTTTTTTTTGATATTGGCAAATTTCAATAGCGCGGCGTAAATTATCAATCGGTTCTTTTGTCGCTTTTGTTTCAATAAAATTATCGTTTTCTATTTTTATTGATTTTTTGCCTTCGCTTTCAATTA
>CANGNU010000152.1 GCA_947455365.1 Rickettsiales bacterium
GAAGCGCTTTGGGCAATTGAAAATGAAATTGCTGAACCAAGAAACGGCGCCGAGCAAGGTGTGGCAAGTAAAACCGCCAATACACCAGAAAGAAAATTTGGCATGAAAATGCTATGATCTTTTTCTTTTTCTGAAATTTTCTTATTAAGAACATTCGACAAAAATTGGTCAAAAGTAATTTCAAATAATCCTAACATATTGGCAACAAAGCCAAGCAGGACAACGATTAGGAAGATTAAGAATTGTGGATTTTGAAATTGCAATCCCCAGTTAAAAACATTGCCAGTCAAGCGAATTAAAAGCGCCAGCACGGCAAATAAAGCGAAGCAAGAAGTTATTCCAATGGCGGTTGCTAAAAAAGCTAAGCGAATATTAGCGGGTTTAGCATCTTTGTGTTTAATAACTGACATCAGCTTAATGCCTAGAACAGGAAGGACGCAAGGCATTACATTAAGAATTAATCCACCAACAAATGCTGCAAAAAGCGCTGATAATAAAGCGGTTTTCATGCTAGTGGCAGGGGCTTCTGCAGCGTTGCTGGCAACGGTTGCGGCGCTTAATTTTTTATCAGAGAATTTTTGAATTAACGCTAAAGATGCGGCATCTTCTTCATCAGTCACATCAACTGCAAACTCAGCGCTGGCAGGAATGCAGACATCTTTACATAGACCATAATTTACTTTTATCGCAAGTTTGGTTGGGGCGTTATGGTCAATAATGGCAAGCTCTACCGGCAAAATAACTTCATTTTGATAAATGCTATATTTGATAGTTTCATCGCCAATTTTTTCGCTTTTCTCAACTGCTTTTGGCCAAGAAATTTCAGATGATTTATAATTGGTAGAGCCTTTAAAATCAAGGCTTGGGGGCATTCCAATTCCGTTAGAATCGTGGCCATAAATTTTCCATCCTGAGGCAATTTTTATTTGCAAGCCAAGAATAAATTTTTTATCTGCAACACCTTCTTCTTTATAAGTACTAGATAAAACGCGCACTTGTGCGGCGCTTTCATTGCCAAGAGGTGACTTCCACTCGCTGGTTGCGGCGCTTGCTTGGCTGGCAAGAAAAAATAATGAAATAAATGCTGCAAAATTTTTGATTTTCATAAAAGATTTTCTTGCTTGAATTTAGTAAAAGAAAAGATAACCTCGCATTAGATAAAATCATTTCTAAACATTCAATCTTTATTCATGAATCAGTTTGCAAGTCCGTTAGAAATTTTGCATGTAAATTCCAAAAAAGTTACTTGCAATGGCGCCAAAGAAGACATGGCCAATTCAGCTGGACATCCATTAGTTTACCTTAATATGGGAAAAAATGATTTTGTCGTTTGCCCATATTGCAGCAAATATTTTACCACACAAAAATCAACACCAATTATTTCAAAAAAATTCTCGAAAAAAAATGACTAATGTTGCAATAATCGGCCTACAATGGGGCGACGAAGGAAAAGGAAAAATTGTCGATTTTTTAGCCGACCAATTTGACGCCGTAGTGCGTTTTCAAGGCGGACATAATGCTGGCCACACCATTAAAGTTGGCGACAAAACTTACAAACTAAATTTGTTGCCATCAGGTGTAATTCGTGATAAATTCTCGGTAATTGGCAGTGGCGTGGTTGTTGACCCAGCGGCGCTTTTTAACGAGATTGAAAAAATTGCACTTTTGGGCATCAACATTACTCCACAAAAATTAAATATTGCAGATAATTGCAGTTTAATTTTGTCAATTCACAGTCAACTTGATCAACTTTTAGAGGCGCAAAAAGGTGAGAAAAAAATTGGCACTACAGGCCGTGGAATTGGCCCTGCATATGAAGATAGAGCTGGTCGTCGCGCCATTCGCATTTGCGATTTATTCGATGAAAAATCGTTGCGAGAGCGCTTAGAAAGCACTTTATTTTATCATAATTTATTGCGCAAAAGTTTGGGCGTTGCTGAGGTTTCGGTTGAAGAAATTATCGCTGAACTAGCGCCAATTAAAGATAAACTACTTCCATTCGTTAAACCATCTTACGAAATTCTACAAAAATTATCCGCTTGCAAACATGTGATGTTTGAAGGCGCGCAAGGTGCTTTGCTTGATGTTTCGTTTGGCACTTATCCTTTTGTTACTTCGTCTAATATTTTGGCGGGACAGGTGGCTCTAGGCAGCTGCCTTGGTGCCAACGGTTTAAGCAAAACTCTTGGCGTGTTAAAAGCCTATACAACTCGCGTTGGTTCTGGCCCTTTTCCAACTGAATTAAACGACGCAACCGGAGAATTTCTTCGTGTTGAAGGTGGTGAAGTTGGTACGGTTACTGGTCGCAATCGTCGTTGCGGCTGGTTTGATGCGGCACTTGTGCGACATACGCTACAACTTTCTGCGGTAAAAGAAATTTCTCTTACTAAGTTAGATGTTCTTGATAAATTAGAAAAAATAAAAGTTTGCGTCGCTTATCAAATTGATGGTGAGCACTACGAATATTTGCCGCAAAGCATTCATTTATGGAGCAAAATCACTCCAATCTATGAAGAATTTGATGGCTGGATGGCAAATACTTCTAAAGCAAAATCTTTTGCTGAATTGCCAAAAAATGCGCAAAATTATATCAAGAAAATTGAAGAATTATGCGGCGTGAAAGTGGCTATTTTATCAAATGGCGCTAAGCGCGAAGAGACAATAGTTATTAATGAAATAATTTAGCTGAATTTAAATAAAAGATGAAAAAAGTTATAATGCAAATTTTGCCATCACTGCAAAGTGGTGGGGTTGAGCGCGGCACGGTTGATCTTGCTAAGGCTTTGCAAAAAGATGGTTTTGAACCAATTGTAGTCTCGTCTGGTGGCTTAATGACTTATCAATTGCGTGAGGCAAAAATTCAACACATTGAACTTAATTGTAAAAGCAAAAATCCGCTGACAATTTTTTTTAATATTGAAAAAATTGCTGAATTAATTGAAAAACACAAAGTTGATATTGTTCATGTTCGCTCTAGAGCGCCAATGATTAGCGCCTATTTTGCTTGCAAAAAAACCAATACAAAATTAGTTAGTACAGTTCACGGCAGCTATTCTTTAAAATTATTTTTCTGCAAAACTTTTTGGCCAAAAAAAATTTACAATGCTGTAATGCTTAGAGCGACA
>CANGNU010000153.1 GCA_947455365.1 Rickettsiales bacterium
AATAATTTTGGATTATTCGCCAGCGCAATTGCAATCATCACCCGCTGTTTTTGCCCGCCAGAAAGTTGGTGCGGATAGCTATCAAGCCGCGCGGCAAGATGATCTAACTCGACTAAATGCAGCAATTCTAATACGCGTTTTTTTAAAGCCGCGCGCGAAATTTTTTTATGATGAATGCGAATTGCCTCGCTAATTTGTTCGCCAATTTTATGCAGCGGATTTAATGAAGAGTTGGGGTCTTGAAAAACCATACCAATGTCACGCCCCCTTACGCCGCAAAGTTGCGCTTCACCAATCTTTAATAAATTTTTTTCTGCAAAAATAATTTCGCCACTCACTTTTGCCTTTCGCAGCAAGCCCAAAATTGATAGCGCCGTCACCGATTTTCCCGAGCCACTTTGTCCAATTAACGCGGTAATTTTTTCTGCAGATAGGTCAAATGAAACATCGTCCACAGCCTTACCCAGAGCGCATTCATGCTCAAATGCAATAGTAAGATTTCTAACTGATAATAAGGGTGAATTTAATTTATTTAGCACTGGGTATTTTTGTTTTTCTTTGCTCAATTCTAAATCTCGTTCCTTCATCAAGCCTAGAGTGACATAAACTAGAGAGCGGGCATAAACTAGAGCAGGCGCAAACCCTGTCTGACTATGCTCTGAACCGAGTTCTGCGCCATTGCAAGCTCTGCTTGCTTTAAACTAAATGGCGCAGCTGTCTGAGGGGCAGAGCATAGTCAGGCAGGGTTTGCGCCGTTAGACGAGATCTTCAAGCGAAATCCTTCAAACAGAATCTACAAAAAAAATCTTTAAACATCATTTCAAAAAGACAAGAAACCCTACTTCCCCAAATAAATCTCAATAATTTTATCAAGCATTTTTAAAGCCTCTTCGCGTGGTCTTTGGAAAGTATTGCGCCCAATAATAGAGCCATTTGCCCCACCTTTATAAATTTCACGAATTTCATTATAAATTTCATCTTCACCCTTAGCATTTCCACCAGAGAAAACCACAATGCGACGACCATTAAATGTAGTTTGCATTACATGTTTAATGCGCTCCTCCATTGTTGCCACCTGAATTTTTTGCTTCTCATAAACCTTAATCGCATCAAGATTTTCTAGGGCCGGAGTAGGTGGCTTCACTTTAATAATGTGCGCCCCAAGCAAGGCCGCCATGTGCGCCGCATAAGCACAAATGTCAACCGCAGTTTCGCCAATTTTAGAAAGGTCACCCCCGCGCGGATAAGACCACAGAACGGTTGCAAGGCCATATGATTTTGCCTCTTCCGCCAATTCTTTAAATTCTTCAAACATGTCAAAAGCCGCGTCAGATCCGGGATAAATTGTAAAGCCAATTGCCGAGCAACCAAGACGCAAAGCATCTTTCACCGAACCAGTAGTAGCTTGGTGTGGCGCCGTTCCGCCATTATGCAAAGAGTTTGAGCTATTTACCTTCAAAATTAGTGGAATTGCGCCAGCAAAAGTGTCTGCACCAGCTTCAATCATGCCCAGTGGAGCCGCGTAAGCGCTAAGCCCAGCATCAATTGCTAATTGAAAATGATAGTGAGGGTCATAAGCGTCAGGGTTAACTGCAAAACTGCGCGCAGGCCCATGTTCAAAGCCTTGATCAACTGGTAAAATTACTAATTTGCCCGTGCCGCCAAGTTTGCCATTCATTAAAATGCGCGCTAAATTGGCCTTAGTGCCAGCGTTGTCGCTTTCATAGTTAGAAAGAATTTTTTTTACTTTTGAAGAAATTTTCATGCGTAATTTTTTGTTGATTAAAGTAAGTTAAAATGAGATAATTATGCTTATAATTTCAAAACTTTATAATCGATGAATTTAGAAATCAAAAAAAATACTGCTTTTGGTGAAATAAAAAAATTTTGTGACTTGACTAAAGCGCAAGAAAAGCACCTTGAAGACTTTGGTTTGTTGCTTTTGCAAGAAAACGAAAACTTTAATTTAATTGGCCAATCAACCATTGACGACTTGTGGAATCGTCACATTTTAGACAGCGCGCAATTATTGCAATTCATCGAAAATAAAAATGCCAAAATTGCCGATTTTGGCACGGGCGCTGGTTTTCCGGGCGTTGTTTTGTCGCTGCTTGGCATTAAAGAAATGCATCTAATTGAAAAAGCTTTTCGCAAATGCGAATTTTTGCGCAAGGCAAAATTATTGTCACCAAACCGCATTTTCATTCATCAGGCCAAGCTAGAAGAGCTTGACGAGCACAAGTTTGATGTCATCACTTCGCGCGCTTTAGCCAGCCTTGATAAATTGCTTGCTTATAGCAAAAAATTTCTTAAAAATGACGGCTATGCGCTGTTTTTAAAGGGCAAAAATCTTGAGCAAGAACTTGCAATTGCTAAAACGCAATTCAGTTTTTCTTATCAGCTTTTTCCCAGCTTAACTTCAAGCGAAAGTAGAATTATCAAGCTTTCTCAAATAAGCGAGTTGGCAAAATAATATTTTCAAATTTAATCTAAAAAATTTATGTTAATCGGAATTCCTAAAGAAATTAAAGATCATGAATATCGCGTTGGCGCTACTCCTGCTGGCGTGCGTGAATTAGTTGTTGCTGGTCATCAAGTTTTGGTGCAACAAGGTGCTGGTGCCGCAATAGATTTTACCGATGAGCAATACGCTGCTGCAGGCGCTAAAATTGCCGCTTCCGCCGCTGATGTTTACGGCCAAGCTGAAATGATTCTTAAAGTTAAAGAACCGCAAAAAGCTGAATGCGCCATGATTCGCAAAGGCCAAATTATTTTCTCTTACTTACACTTGGCTGCTGAACCAGAATTAACTAAATTGTTAATTGCTTCAGGTGCTGTGGCTGTAGCTTTTGAAACAGTTAGTGCTGAAGATCGCTCTTTGCCACTTCTTGCGCCAATGAGCGAAGTTGCTGGTAAACTTTCAATTCAAGCTGGTGCGCGCGCCCTAGAAAAATCACAAGGCGGACGCGGTGTGTTGCTTGGTGGCGTTCCGGGTGTTGCTCGTGGCAAAGTAGTTGTTCTTGGTGGTGGAGTTTCTGGCACCAATGCTGCAAAAGTGGCTATTGGCATGGGCGCAGAAGTTGTTGTGCTTGACAAATCTTTAGC
>CANGNU010000154.1 GCA_947455365.1 Rickettsiales bacterium
CCTTGGTGCGAAGCAGTTGTTGCTTGATGTTATTTTTTACTTCTGCAAAAGGTGTAACTTCGCCTTTTTTCACTTCAGTTAGCAAGAAAATGTGAAAGCCAAGTGGGCTTTGTAAAACTGGCGAAAGCTCGTTTTTTGTAAGGCTGAAGGCCTTTGAAGATAATTCAGGAATGAGATCTTTTTCGCTAACATTTTTTAACGAAATTTCTTTTAAATTTTTGCCAAAAACTTTTTTTGCTAAATCGGCAAAGTTTTTTTCAATGTCATTGCTCTTAGAGGCGTCTAGCTCGCTTAAGAATTCTTTTGCTTTATTTTCTTCGCTAAACAAAACATGATAAAAGCTTCTGCGATCTGCAGTTTGATATTTTTCTTTGTTGCTTTCATATTCTGCCGCAACTTCTGCATCACTTACAGAGAAGCCGTTTTCCAAGCTTTGTTTGCTAACAGAAATATAAGAAACTTTGCGCAATTCTGGGGTAATAAATTTTTGTTTGTTCTTCTCAAAATATTCGCTAAGCTCCATCGGGCTTGGCGCTGTAACGCTGCTAAGGTTTTTATCAGAAACGGTAATTACATCAGCAAAGCGTTTTTCTTCTTTTAAATCGACAATTTGCGCAATGAATTTGTCATCGACGGGGGAGGCGAGAGATATTGATTTTATTATCATCGAGCCAACAATTTCATCTTGCACCGCTTTCACATAAGAATCTTCGTCAAGGCCATTTTGCGCTAGAAAGCTCTTGAAAGCGAGGTGGTCAAATTTTCCTTCGCGGACAAAATGTGGATCATTAGCAACTGCCTCTAGAATAAGGCGGCGACTGGCTTCAACGCCATAATGATCGCGTAATTTATCGAAAATAATTTTATTGACCAAGCGACCAAGCGAATCAGACTTAAATTGTGGCGAGTCAACATATTGTAGGGCTTGCGGATTTTGCGGATTAGAGCGCAAAATTGCCTCGCGATCACTTTGCATAACCTTAGTTAAACGAGCATAAGAAATTGTTTTGTCACCAACTTTGGCAACCCAAGAGCCTGAGCTGTTCAGCAAGAAATTGCTGACGCCAAAAAAGGCGAAAGACAGCACTAAAAATCCGATAAAAATTTTGAAGAAAATATTGCCAGCAAGCTTTCTGAATCTTTGCATTTTATAAAATATTATTGGTTAAAATTACTATAGATTAGGCCGCTAAAATTACCCGAGCCTTTCTTTCTTAGCAATTCTTTCTTGTAAAAAAACTATAGGGCAGCTACAATGGCGCCGTCGTTACTATATTTCAACACGAAAATCTACTATGGCTTTAATAGTACAAAAATTTGGGGGAACCTCTGTCGGCGATATTGCGCGCATTAAAAATGTTGCAAAAAAAGTAAAGGCTGAACTTGATAAAAAAAACCAAGTAATCGTTGTGGTATCAGCAATGTCAGGCGTTACCAACCAATTAGTTGGTTATTGCAACGAAGTTTCTGGCCTTACTTCCGATGAATCTTTGGCAGAATATGACTCTATTGTTGTGAGTGGTGAGCAAATCACCTGCGGCCTTCTGGCGCTTGAGTTGCAAAGCATTGGCTATAAAGCGCGCTCATTTTTAGGCTGGCAAATTCCATTGTTAACTGACGACACGCACAGCAAGGCGCGCATTGATCAAATTGACGGAGAGTTTTTGCTGAACACGCTAAAAACCTATGATGTCATTGTTGTTGCGGGTTTTCAAGGCATGCATCAAGAATCAAAGCGTATCACAACTTTGGGCCGTGGTGGCTCAGATACCTCGGCTGTAGCAATTGCCGCTGCTGTTAAGGCTGACCTTTGCGATATTTACACCGATGTTGATGGCGTCTACACCACCGATCCACGCATTACTGACAAGGCTCGCAAGCTTAACAAAATTGCTTACGAAGAAATGTTAGAGATGGCTTATAGCGGCTCGAAAGTGCTGCAAACTCGCTCGGTTGCTATGGCGATGGCACATAATGTTCGCGTCAGAGTATTATCAAGTTTTATGGAAGTTACGGATAATTCTGGAACAATTTTAGTAAACAACGAAGAAGAAATTATGGAAAGAAGAGTTATTACCGGCATTAGTTACAGTAAGAACGATGTTCGCATCACTTTAGAAAAAATGCCTGACCATGCCGGCTTGTCAGCGGTAATTTTTGGTGCTTTGGCTGACAAAGAAGTCAACATTGATATGATCGTGCAAAATGCCAGCGCTGATGGAAAATCGGTCGATATCACCTTCACGACAACCAAAGAAGACCTAGAGCGCGCCAAGTTGGCTCTTGATGGCATCAAAGAGCAAGTGAAATATGAAAAAGTTTCAATTGACGAAAATGTTGCAAAAATTTCAGTAATTGGTGTGGGTATGATTTCACATTCAGGCGTGGCACACACCATGTTCAAAACACTTGCTGAAAAAGGAATTAACATTTTAGTAATTTCAACTTCTGAAATTAAAATTTCGGTATTGATTGCTAAAGAATATGGCGAACTTGCAGTGCGCGTTTTGCATACTGCATATGGATTAGATAAAAAATAATCCGGCGGCGCGCCAATAAAAAACGCCTCCATAATAATTTAAAAAATAACATGACAAACTTAGTAAAATTTAGAGATTTAGGAATATCAGAAACAATGCTTGAAGCCTTGCGTAAGAAGGGTTTTGAAGAACCAACGCCAATTCAAGCAAAGACAATTCCATTCTTGTTAGAAAATAAAAAAGATTTAATCGGCAAAGCGCAAACTGGTACCGGAAAAACTGCTGCTTTCGGAATTCCGCTTATTGAAAATATTGCGCCAAATAAAGGCTTCGTGCAGGCGGTAATATTGGCTCCAACGCGTGAATTAGCAATTCAAGTTACTGAAGAATTAACCACTTTCGCAGCAACTTTTGATGTAAAAATTGTTTCAATTTATGGTGGTCAACCAATCGATCGCCAAATTGCGCGACTCAAGCGTGGCGTTGAAATTGTTGTAGGCACACCTGGGAGAATTATTGACCATTTAAACCGCAAAACGCTCGACATTTCTAAAATTTCTTACTTAGTTTTAGATGAAGCTGATGAAATGTTAAATATGGGTTTCATTGAA
>CANGNU010000155.1 GCA_947455365.1 Rickettsiales bacterium
AAAATCAAATTTTTCTTTGGCAAATTTAACCGCAGCAAGAGTTGATTTCTTTGCCTCCTCTTCAGTTAAAAGCACAACTGCAACAGAATTTTTTAACGCAGAAATTGAAGTAAAATTAGCAAAATTAATTTTCATATTTATAATATTTTTTTGAAAATGAGTTACAGCAAAAGGCGCTGCAATAAAAACCTAACCCAACAATCGCAGATTATTCAAAAAATGCAAATCCATAATTTCACAATAATTTTTTCCCTCGCCAGTTTGGGGTTTTTTGGTGGATTCACTCATTGCAGCGGAATGTGCGGCCCTTTTGTATTAACACAAGTTTCAAATCGCCTGCAAAACATTCCACTCAATAAATTTTCTAACTTTGAAAAATTGCGCAACCTTGCTTTAATGCCCTACCACCTTGGCCGCATCACCACTTACGCTTTCATTGGATTTTTCTGTTCATTAATTGCAACTAATATTAAAAACCTTGATCAATTCAATCACCTAGCGGGTTTGATGCTATTAATTGCCGCAACAATTTTTCTGCGAAATTTTTATCAAAGCTTTTATCCAAAGTTTTTATCCAAAAACCTCTCTCAATTAAAAAAGTTTTCTTTCCTACCAAATTTACCAAAAATTAAAACTCCTTTATTTTTAAAAAATTTATTCAATAATCCCCGCGGTTTAAATGGTTATTTTTTAGGAATAATTCTAGGGTTCATTCCTTGTGGTTTGCTCTACGGCGCCTTTGCTTTAGCGGCCGCAATCAATAATCCAATTTTTGCTGCATTAGCAATGTTTATTTTTGGAATTACAACTTTTCCAGCATTATTTCTTACCGCTTCGGGCGGATACATATTTTTAAAACTGACTAGTGCAAATTTTAAAATTATTTCTAAAATAATAATTCTCATCAACATTATAACGCTTGCAGTTATGGGTGTTGGATTAATAATAAATTAAAATTAATATGGCCTCAACCCATACAGATCAATCTCCCGTCTCTTATAATTACAATATTATAAAGCTATTTACCATCGCCTCAACTTTTTGGGGAATTGTTGGTTTTAGTGTCGGCGTATTAATTGCTTCGCAGCTTGCCTTTCCATTTTTAAACTTTGATGTTGAATGGCTAAGTTTTGGCCGCATTCGCCCATTGCACACTTCGGCAGTAATTTTTGCTTTTGGCGGAAATGTACTTTTTGCGACAAGTTTCTTTGTGGTACAGCGCACTTGCCAGACAAGGCTTTGGGGCAGTGATCGCTTGTTGAATTTTATTTTCTGGGGCTATCAAGCCTTTATTATCATGGCTGCAATTGGCTATGTTACTGGTGTCACGCAAGCAAAAGAATATGCTGAACCAGAATGGTATGCTGACTTATGGCTTACAATCGTCTGGGTTTGCTACTTTATTGTTTTTATGATGACTTTAAAAAATCGTCGCGAACCACATATATATGTAGCAAATTGGTTTTTCATTGCCTTCATTGTAACTGTTGCGGTTTTGCATATTGTAAACAATCTTTCAATTCCACTGCGCATTGATTCTCTTCACAGCTACTCGGTTTTTGCTGGTGTACAAAGCGCCATGATTCAATGGTGGTACGGCCATAACGCTGTAGGTTTCTTCCTTACAGCAGGCTTTATTGGAATTCTCTATTATTACATTCCAAAACGCGCCGGGCAGCCAGTTTACTCATATCGCTTATCAATTCTGCATTTTTGGTCGCTAATTTTTATTTACATTTGGGCGGGCCCGCACCATTTGCACTACACTTCTTTGCCTGATTGGGTACAAACTTTAGGCATGACATTTTCTATTATGCTGTGGATGCCTTCTTGGGGCGGCATGATTAACGGCATCATGACACTTTCTGGCGCGTGGCATAAATTGCGCGAAGACCCAGTTCTGCGCTTTCTTATTACAGCCGTGGCCTTTTACGGCATGAGCACTTTTGAAGGCCCGCTCATGGCTATCAAATCAGTCAATTCACTTTCACATTACACCGACTGGACTGTTGGCCATGTGCATTCTGGCGCTCTAGGCTGGGTGGCACTTATCAGCTTTGGCGCGCTTTATCATATGGTGCCAATTTTATGGAATAAAAAAGATCTATACTCGCTTAAATTGGTCAGCACGCATTTCTGGCTCGCCTCAATTGGCATCGTTCTCTACATTACCGCCATGTGGATTTCGGGCATTATGCAAGGCTTAATGTGGCGCGCTTATGACAGCATGGGCTTCCTACAATATTCATTTGTTGAAACCGTGGTGGCCATGCACCCGCTTTATGTTACTCGCGCACTTGGTGGCGTCTTTTTCCTAAGCGGCGCTTGTATAATGGCTTACAATTTCTACAAAACTATTTGCACCGATATTGTTAGAAAATAAATTCAAGACAAAATATTATTAAAAAAAATTTACCAATGTTTAAACATCATGACAAAATCGAAAAAAATTCGATTCTGCTTTTAATTTTAACAGTAATTTTAATTTCAATTGGCGGAATTATTGAAATTGTGCCGCTATTTCGCATTGAAACTACTATCGAAAAAGTTGAAGGCATGCGACCTTACACACCGCTTGAATTGGCGGGCGCTAAAATTTATAAGCGCGAAGGTTGCTATGGTTGCCACTCGCAACAAATTCGTGTTTTGCGCGATGAAGTAGAGCGTTACGGACACTACTCTCTTGCGGCTGAAAGCATGTATGACCACCCATTCCAATGGGGCTCAAAACGCACTGGCCCAGATTTAGCGCGCGTTGGCAATAAATATTCCGATGGTTGGCATGCGCTACATTTAAACAATCCTCGTAGCGTTGTGCCACAATCTATCATGCCCGGATACACCTTCCTTGCTGAGCGCGATGCTGACATTTCTGACATTGCATCTGACATGGAAGTTTTACGCAAAGTTGGCACACCTTACACTGACGAGATGATTCAAAATGGCATCAGCGATGCGGTGGTTCAAGCCTCAACTGACCGCGATACTGCGGGAATTGAAAAGCGCTATGGCAAAAAAATTAACATTCGTGATTTTGACGGCAATCCCAATAAAGTTTCTGAAATGGACGCTTTGGTGGCTTATC
>CANGNU010000156.1 GCA_947455365.1 Rickettsiales bacterium
AATATCTGCAAAAAAATGGCGTGAAAGCTGCGGCAATTCATGGCAACAAAACGCAAGGTGCCCGCGAGCGAGCATTGAAAAGCTTCCGCGATGGTGAAGTGAAAGTTTTGGTGGCAACTGATATTGCGGCGCGCGGCATTGACATTCCTTTGGTGAGCCATGTAATTAACTTTGATTTACCGCAAGAAGCTGAAAGCTATGTGCATCGCATTGGTCGCACGGCTCGTGCGGGTCGCGAAGGTGTAGCAATTTCTTTCTGCGATTCTTTAGAGCATGGGCTTTTGAAGGCGGTGGAAAAATTGATCAAGAAAAAAATTCCAGTTGATGAGAAGCATCCATTCCACGGCGTTGCTGCGGTTGAGGTGCATCGCAAAATTTCTTCAGGACGCACTTTTTCTAAGGCAGGCGGTTCTGAGGCCAATGCTGACGGCGTTGTAAGGGCTGCACCAAGAGCTGCGGGTGCAAGAATTTTTTCAGCAAGAAATGCACCGGCGCATGCTGGAGCTGATTCTGCGGCATCTGCAAGAGTTATTGAAGGAGAGAGATCCTCTGATGATAGAACTGCTAGACCGCGCCCATCAAGAGATGGCGAAGTTCGTCGAGATTCTGGTAATCGTGGCGAAGGCCGTCCGCAGCAGCGCCGCAGCGATTCTGCTGATTCTCGTGGTGGCAGCAGAGGCGGTTCTCGCGATAACAGAAATGGCCCGCGTGATGGCGCTAGATCTGGCTCTCGTGAAGGCCGCGAAGGTGCAGGCAGAAATGATTCGCGCAATTCTCGCGATGGAAATTTTGTGCCTCGTGACGGAAATCGTGACGGAAATGTTGCAAAATCTGAAGGCGAATTTGGCGCTAGAAAACCATTCGTTAAAAGGTCTTCCAACCCCAATGCGCGTTACATTAAAGCCACTTCAAAAGGTGGAGCTTTTTATGCCAACAAACAGGGAAATGGCAATAAAGGTAAAAAAGCTGGTGGGATTAAATCTAAGATTGGGAAACTAGTTGGCTGGCTTTCTCGCAAAGAAAAATAGTTTTACTGGTTCTCATATAAAATTGTCATCCTCGCGAAAGTGGGGATCTATTTTATCTGCATTAAAAAGTGGCGCGAATTCCTGAAAAGATAATTCCCGCCACTTTTTTATTGGAAACAATATTGCCATTGCCATCGTAAAAATTGCTGTGGGTAATATCGGCGTAACCAGCTTCTGCGTAGGTTTTAAGGCCGATATCGCCATTCTTAAAAAATATTCGATCAACAGAAAGCATGGCCACCGAAACCGTATTTGCTGCATAGCTGGAAGCAAAGTAGGTAAGGCTGGCGCCCCAATTTTCTTCTTCATAACCAAGGCCAATATCATAAAAATAAGCTTTGCTAAAACGCGATAGAGTGCCGTCTTTATTGAGTTTCAAGGTGTTTGCCGTGCCATCGTCTTTAAAATATAAACTTTTGCCATAGCTAGAATATGAGCCGCCAAAATGCCAGTTTTTATAAGCTAAAGTGCTGCCCCACATCCATGCGTCAAGATTCTCGCGAGGAGCCCAGCTGTAAGCGTTGTTAAGTTTTGTTGCAGTGCCATGCTCCCAAATTAACGAGCTTAAAACTTTAATATTTTGGCTAAGTTTTTTGTCGTAATAAAGCACTGAAGAGAAAGAATTTTTAGTGTTGAAATTGTTGTTAGGGTCGCTGGTAGCTTGGCCGTACGACCTTTGTAAACCAATAACCGAATAGCGATCATAAAGGCTGGGCGTGAAGCCAACACCAAGTATGAAGCCGTTAAATTTTGGCGAATAAACATTAAGTTTGAGTGCTTGTGAGCCAGAATAATAATCTTGCAAAACATTGGTAACGGGCGCTGCGTAGGTTGAGGTGGTGAAGCCGTTGGTGATTGGCATTTGTGGATTTAAAATGGTAGTGCTGGAATCGAGATTATATTTTACAAAGCGAAACCAGTCGCCCGAGATGCCGCCAGTGCCGCGAGAAAATTCTGAACTGCTGATGCGTAATTTTTCGCTAGTAGGGCCGGTGATGCCAAACTCTAGGCGCCCCATACTTTCTTCTTTGAAGGCAAGGTAGCGGTCGTTGCTGTCAGTGGTGCCGTCGCCAATGCGAATATAGGCGTCTTCAATTGCGGTGCCGCCGTAACTTTCAGTGGCGTTTGAGCCATTATTGATGCGGATTGCGGCGGAAATTGGCACGCCATTTTTTTTGTCGTAAATAGAAATTCCGTTGTAAAGATTGTGCCTTGCGGTGCCGCCATCTTTGCTGCCAAATTGACCATCGGCATAGCCAGTGACATTAATTTTGAAGTTGTCTTTTTTGTAGAGAGCAGTGTTGGCGAAGGCTGTGGCTGTAAGAAATGGCAGCATAAAAATAACGCAGCCAAAAAATCGAAACATGGATTTAGCTGATTTATTTTTAAAGAACATAGGCTATTATCGTAACAAAATTTAAAAAAAGAAGATAATTTTATTAATCAAGTCTTAAGAAATACTGAAATGTTATTTGTTTTGTCGCCGGCGAAATCACTGAATTTTGATATTGATACTTCTGCTGTAGAGACTACAGTGCCAAGGTTTCTTGATGATAGTAAGAAATTAATTTCTGTGCTAAAAAAATTTTCTGTCGCAGAAATTGCTCAATTAATGAAAATTAGCGATAAGCTGGCAAGGCTTAATTATCAACGCTTTCAAGACTTTACCACGCCTTTTACCGTGCAAAATTCTAAGCCGGCAATTTTTGTTTTTGATGGCGATGTTTATGATGCAATTGCTGCAGAAAAATATTCGCCCGATCAATTAAATTTTGCGCAGCAGCATTTGCGAATATTGTCTGGCCTTTATGGGCTGTTGAGGCCGCTTGATTTAATGCAGGCTTATCGTTTAGAAATGGGCACTGCTTTAGCACAAGGAAAAAACAAAAATCTTTATCAATTTTGGCAAGAAAAAATTGTTAATTCTTTGAATGAAGAATTGGCGCAAATGTCAGAAAAAGTTCTGTTAAATTTAGCTTCAGAAGAATATTTTAGCGCCGTTGACACCAGTAAAATAAAGGCTAGAATCGTTA
>CANGNU010000157.1 GCA_947455365.1 Rickettsiales bacterium
AAAAAGCGAACGAATTATTTAATCTTTATAAACCAACGCCGCAAATTTTAAAAAATGTTAAATTGGAAAATGCGTTGAATCCGCTGGATAGGCCAGAAGTGCAGCAATTTATTGCGGAAAAGCAAAAAGAATTGGGGCATAGGGGTAGAATTTTTGTGCGTAAGTCTGGCACGGAAAGCCTTGTGCGAGTAATGGCGGAAGGGGAAGATGAAATTGTGATTAAAAGAATGATTGATGAGATTATTGCGAGATTTTAAAATTGTAAACTAAAAACGCCAATTGAAGAAATAAAGATTAGATAAAGATAAATTATATCCCAAACTAACTAGCTCTGCTCCTCGGGCAGATGAGCCCATCGAGATTTTATGCAAAAGCGTAGCTTGCGATGGTCTCATAACTCGGCTCAGAGCTAGTTAGTTTGGGATATAATTTATCTTTATCTAATCTTTATTTCTTCAATTGGCGTTTTTAGTTTTGGTAATTTTTTTATTGTGAAATAACAATATTAAACTTCCTACAGCCGCCGAAACAAAAGACCCAAGCAATATACCAACTTTTACTCGATTCATTAAATCTTCCTCACTGAAAGCTAAATTTCCAACAAACAAACTCATGGTGAAGCCAATGCCCGTCAATATTGCCAGCGCATAAAACTCTAGCCAATTACTGCCTTTTGGCAGATGACAAAGCTTTAATTTTATTAGAATGAAGCTGAATAACATTACTCCTAATTGCTTACCTGCAAACAGACCCATAGCGATGCCAAGCACTATTTTATCTTGCAGAATTTCTAAAGAAATGTTGGAAATATTTATTCCCATATTGGCAAAAGCAAATAAGGGTAAAATTAAAAAATTGACTATTGGAGCGATATTTTCGGCAACTTTTTTTAAAGGGAAATTATTGCTTGTTTTGAAAGGGATAAACATTGCAAGAATTACTCCTGCAACGCTTGGGTGCACTCCTGATTGTAAAATAAAATACCACAATATTGCGCCAAAAATAACATAAAAAATTAACGATTCTGATTTTTTTAGATTAATAAAAAATAGCGCAATAACCACTAGCAATGCGGCGAATAGATAAATAATTTGTAAATTTTCGGTGTAAAAAAATGCAATAATTAAAATTGCAATTATGTCATCAACCACTGCCAGAGTAATAAGGAAGACCTTTGCAGCGCTAGATATTTTATCGCCAAAAATTTTTATCACTAAGTAAGTAAAGACAATATCGGTGGCAGTAGGAATTGCAAAACCGCGCAAATTTTCGGCGTGATAAAAATTTATGCTGCAAAATATTAAAGCGGGGAAAATTGTACCCCCAACAGCCCCTAAGGTTGGCAAGGCTATTCTATCTTTACTGGATAATTCTCCAACTAAAATTTCGCGCTTTAATTCTAGCCCAACCAGCAAGAAAAAAATTGCCATAAGAAAATCATTGATGACAAAATTTAGTGAAAAATTTGCACCAAAAAATGAGAGGGTTGCTTGAAAATATTCGTGATATGAAATGCTTAGTGGCGAATTTGCTAACACCACAGCCAGTAAGCTTGCAATAATCAGCAAAAACTCTGAAGTAATTCGCATAATTCTGTAAATTTTATTAATTCCATCTTAGATACGGAAATCATCACCAAGATAAACGCGGCGCACATCGTCATTATTAACAATTTCATCTTTACTGCCCGAAGTAAGAATTGTTCCATCATAAACAATATAAGCGCGATCAACAATTGACAAGGTTTCGCGCACATTATGATCGGTAATTAAAACGCCAATATTACGATCTTTTAAATGCATTACCATTTTGCGAATGTCATTAACCGCAATGGGATCAACCCCCGCAAAAGGCTCATCAAGCAAGATAAACAAAGGGTTAGTAGCCAGCGCACGGGCAATTTCAACGCGGCGTCTTTCACCACCAGAAAGCGCAAGGGCATGCGATTTTCTAATATGAGTGATGTTAAATTCGTTAAGCAATTCTTCAAGCCGCGCCTTGCGCCTTTCTTCGTTGCGTTCAACAATTTCTAGGACAGAATAGATATTTTCTTCCGCAGTCATGCCGCGAAAAATTGACGCCTCTTGCGGCAAATAACCAATGCCCAAGCGCGCCCGTTGATACATTGGCATCTTGGTAATTTCAAGCCCATCAATAAAAATATTGCCCGAAGTAACTTCAACCAAACCAACCGTCATGTAAAAACAAGTGGTTTTACCCGCACCATTTGGCCCTAGAAGCCCAACAACTTCGCCTTGCTTGATATCGAGACTGACATCGCGCACGACTAATCGTTTGCCGTATTTTTTGCTTAAATTTTTAACGCTGAGAGTTTTTATCATTTTGTTCTTTAGTTAATTTTTCTGCAGATTTTTTTTCTTTATAAGCTGCCTTTTTTTCTTTGATGTCATCACCAATAACCACCACAACGCGGCGATCTTCATCTGGCGCGGCCTTCTCTTCTTTTTTGCCAACGAAATTTCCTTTTTTGGTAACCAAATTATAGACGAATTTTTCTCCCGTTCCAATTGAAGCGCCGTTATTTACCACAACATTATTTTCTAAAACAAAAGTGTCGGCAATGGGGTCGTAGTAGCCAGAATCGCCCTTCGCGACAAAATCGGAGCTGAAAATTTTAACATTATTTTTTGCTTCAATGCGCTTGATTGATGATTTTTTTTCTGGCGCAGCCGCTGCTGGTGCGGTTTTTGCTGCATTAGATGATTTTTTTTCCTCGTAAAAAACAATCATGCGATCAGCCAGCATGGTGTCCGCCGCTCTTTTAACCACAACATTGCCGATAAATTCAGTTATTTGCGATTTTCTCTTGATGTCGATTACATCTGAGGTTATTTTTGTCTTTGGTTCTTTTGGCGCAGCAGCGAAAACATTGCTGGCAAGCAGCAGAAAAATAATTTGCAGTAGAAAAAATTTTGGTGAATTCATGAAAAAACTTTGTGCAATAATATTTTTTATTTTCTTTACCAATAAAGCTTCCGCCGTTGATTTGCAACATTTTAACAGCGACCCTAAAAACT
>CANGNU010000158.1 GCA_947455365.1 Rickettsiales bacterium
TGCGCTGATGAAGCATTTTTTATCTCAGCATTTTTTTGCGCTTCACTTGGATAATTGCACGAATTTTTTCCAGTAATATCCCAATCACCAAGACAATCTTTAGCAATCATAATTTGCTCGACAATCTCGCGCGCCTCTAGGTTGCGCACCAGCGTTTGTGTGCCTGTATGACAAAATTTACAAGCCAAAGTACAGCCCACTTGCGACGAAATGCACAAAGTGCCGCGAGTTTCTTCAGGAATAAAAACCATCTCAACGCAATTGCCATCAGCAAATTTTACTAGCCATTTTCTCGTACCATCTAATGCCGTTAAATCTTTAGAGGTTGTAGAGCGCGCAAGGCTAAAATTTTGCGTTAATTTCTCGCGAGTTTCCTTCGCAATGTTAGTCATTTCAGCAAAATTTTGCACGCCGCGAACATAAATCCAATTCCAAATTTGCGCTGCACGAAATGGCTTTTCACCTAGAGCCACAAGCTCTTGCTCTAATTGTTTTTTGCCTAAACCGATAATATTTTTCATTGCTTGACTTTAATTTATAGTAAAATAGTATTCTAGTATAATACTATTTTACTTTTTTACTATGTTAGGAAAAATTACTACTGGGTTTCAAATTACTCTCCCCTTAAATTTTAGACGCGAGAATAATATTAACATTGGCGACTATATTGAAATTAGCTCTGAAGCCAATAGATTAGTAATTGCGCCCGTCAAAATCAACCATCTAATTTCGCGAGATGAAGCTTTAGAAAAATTCAATAAAATTTTTGCTAAAAAAATTACTAGTGTTGATTTCTCTAAAAAATCGGAAAATGAAGTAATAAAAATTGTCAAAAAAGAAATAAAAAAATCACGCAAATCTAAAAAATAAACCTGTGAAAATAGTTATCGATTGCAACATTATTGTCTCTGCAGCAATAACCGATGGAACCTGTAGAAAAGCCATTCTACAAGCTTTAATCAATCATCAAATTTTTATTTCTGAAGAAATTTTACTAGAAATTAAGCAGGTAATAGAGCGACCAAAATTTCAAAAATATTACACCATTTTATTAGAATTAACCGAGTTAATTTCTAACTGTGCCGAGTTGGTAAAAATTGATAAAATTAAAAATTTTGGACTGATTGACGCCGATGACGAAATATATCTCAAAGCCGCTACAGTAGCCAAGTGCGACTATTTAATTACAGGAAGTATTAAAGATTTTGGTCAGCAAAAATTTGGCAAAACTAAAATTGTTACCGCACAAGAATTTCTAACAAAAAATCTACATTAATTTTTATAAAAACGATAGTTAAAATCGCGAAAAATTAATGCGCGGATCCACTAGTTTGTAAGTTAGATCGCTAATAATATTAACCACCAAGCCAATTAAAGTAAAACAATAAAGCGTACCAAACATTACTGGATAATCGCGCGACAAGGCCGCTTCATAGCCTAGCAAGCCAAGCCCATCAAGGCTGAAGATAATTTCAATCAACATTGAACCAGTAAATAAAATGCCAATAAAAGCGGCGGGAATGCCAGCAATTATTATCATCATCGCATTACGAAAAATATGTTTGTAAAGCACTTGTTGTTGGCTCAAACCCTTGGCGTAGGCGGTTAGAACGTATTGTTTGTTAATTTCTTCCAAAAAAGAATTTTTGCAAAAGAAAGTTAGAGAGGCAAAGCCGCCTACAACCATCGCGGTTATGGGCAAAGCTAAATGCCAAAAATAATCGCCAATTTTTTGCCACCACAACATTTGCGCAAAGCCTTCAGACGCAAGTCCGCGTAAGGGGAAGGCGTTGAAAAAATTTCCGCCAGCAAAAAGCACTACCAATAAAATTGCAAATAAAAATGATGGAATTGCATGGCCAACGCTTACAGCCACACTACTCCACAGGTCAAATGAAGATCCATCGCGCAAAGCTTTTTTTATTCCCAAAGGAATGGAAATTAAATAAACCAGTAAAGTGGTCCACAACCCTAGAGAAATGGACACTGGCAGCTTTTCTAAAACTAAGCCTGTCACTTTTTTATCTTGATAAAAACTGGTGCCAAAATCAAATTGCGCAAATTTTTTCAGCATTAGCCAAAAGCGCTTCCACAAAGGCTGGTCGAAGCCGTAGAGCTTTTCAATTTTGGCAATAATTTCGGGGTCAACTCCTTCGCTGCCGCGATATTTTGCCTCAGAAATATTTGTTGCTAAAGATTGATTTTTGCTTACGATATCGACGCTAGCGCTTTCACCAGTGGCTTTGCTTGAGTGATTCAACTTTGCTAAAAACTGCTCTACTGGGCCGCCGGGAGCGGTTTGAATAATTAAAAAATTCACTAACATTATTAAAAATAATGTTGGAAAAATTAGTAGAATGCGCTTTGTTATGTAGAGATACATTCGCGGTTAAAATGGGATTAAAAAATTTTTATTTTATGAAAAAACATTTACTGGTAATAGATGATGACACGCGTTTGCGCAATCTGCTAGGAAAATTTTTAGACGAAAATGGTTTTCAGGTTTCGTTAGCCAAAGATACCGCTGAAGCTAGACAACTATTGGCTGCAAGCCAGTTTGATTTGCTAATTGTTGATGTAATGATGCCTGAAGAAAATGGCATAGATTTTACTAATTCTTTCAAGCAAACTTCTAAAACTCCAGTGTTAATTTTAACGGCAAGAGGCGAGCCGTCTGATCGCGTGCGCGGTTTAGAAGTTGGTGCCGATGATTATTTAGCCAAGCCGTTTGAGCCGAAAGAATTGCTTTTGCGCATTAATAATATTTTGCGTTATAGCTCGCCAGTTCAGCATTCAAGCATTTCGCTGGCATCATCAGATATTTGCAATTTTGGAAATTTTTCTTTCAATTTTGCCGCATCGCGTTTAAAAAAAGGCGATGAATTTTTGCATTTAACTGAAAGTGAGGCAAAAATTCTAACAATTTTATGCAAACAAAAAGGCGTTGCAGTCACGCGCGACAAGCTTTCTGAGCTTTGCGGCAATATTGACGCGCGCAGCATCGATGTACAAA
>CANGNU010000159.1 GCA_947455365.1 Rickettsiales bacterium
AAAGAAAAATTGGTTCTTGAACGCAAGCGTCAAAAGCTTGAACAAGCTCTTGGTGGCATTAAAAACATGGGCGGATACCCTGATATTGTGTTTGTAATTGACACTTATAAAGAAGATCTTGCAATCTATGAAGCAAAAAAATTGGGCATTCCGTTAATTGCGGTTGTTGACTCAAACTCTAACCCTGATGGCATTACTTACCCAATTCCTGGTAATGATGACTCTGCTAAATCTATCAAACTTTATTGCAACTTGTTGGCTGATTCAATCATTGCCGGCCTTAGAGACAACCTAGCTGCCGCTGGTGTTGATTTAAGCAAAGTTGAAGAAGGCGCTCTTCCTGACATGACTAAAGTTAAGGCAGAATCTGCTGAGAAAAAACCTTACAGCAAGCCAGATCACAAATCTTCTGATAAAAAAGATTTTGGCGCAAAAGCTTTCAAAAAACCAGTTGAAGCTAAGGCTGAAGTGGTTGTAGCAGAAGTTGCATCTGAAGAAAAAGCAGTAGAAAAAACTGAAGCTAAAAAAGAAGAAAAGCCAGCGGCTAAAAAGCCTGCAGCAAAAAAAACTTCTAAGAAATAACAATTAACAAAATATTTTATGGCAGATTTAAATCTTATTAAAAAACTTCGCGAAGCTACAGGTTGTGGCAGTGCCGATTGCAACAAAGCTTTAAAAGAATGTGCTGATGACTTCGATAACTCTGTTGATTGGCTTAGAAAAAAAGGCCTTTCATCAGCTGTTAAAAAAAGCGGTCGCATCACTTCTGAAGGGGTTGTATCGGTGTTTATTGATGGTAAAAAAGCAACAATTGTTGAAGTTAACTCTGAAACAGATTTTGTCGCACGAAACCAAAAATTTCAAGATTTTGCAGCGGCTTTAACCAAAGGCGCTCTAGGCTTTGGAAGCGATGTTGAAAAATACAAAGCAACTAATTTTGTAGGAAAATCAGTTTCTGTTGATGAAGAAGTTAAAAACCAAGTTGGTGTAATTGGTGAAAATATTAATCTTCGTCGCATTGATTCTTTGACAGTAGAAAATGGCGCGGTTGTAAGCTATATTCATAATGCAGTTGCCCCTAACATGGGTAAAATTGCGGTTTTGGTAGCTTTAGAATCTGTTGCTGGTGAAGAAAAATTGCAAGAACTTGGTAAGCAAATTGCCATGCATATTGCAGCAGCAAAGCCTGATTCTCTTAGCATTGAGTCACTTGACCCAGCAAAATTAACCAGAGAAACTGAAGTTTTAAAAGACCAAGCGCGTGCGTCTGGCAAGCCTGAAAGCATCATCGACAAAATGATTGAAGGTCGCATTAGAAAATTCTATGAAGAAGTTGTCTTGTTAGAGCAGCTTTTTGTAATGGACGACAAACTTAAAATTAAAGATGTTGTGGCCAATTTTGCTAAAGAAAATGGCGCGACTAAACTTTCTGGATTCAAGCTATTTATACTTGGAGAAGGGATTGAGAAAAAAGAAAATGATTTTGCTGCTGAAGTTGCTTCAATGACAAAATAGTTTTAGCGGGTTGCGCCTTGTCATTCCCACGAAAGTGGGAATCTTGGTGTGTGTTAGATTCCCGCTTGTGCGGGAATGACATGTTCGGCAATTAAGGACATGTTTAGTAAATAATGACATGTTCGGTAAGTTCGCAATTAAATCTTCAGCAGGTTTATCTAAAAATAACCAGCTGAAGCGCAAGTAAAAATAGGAATTTCAAACTCTATTTAACCTCTCAAAAAATTTCTCATGCCAACAAAATCTGACTTAAAATTTAAACGAATTCTCTTCAAAGTTTCTGGTGAAGCAATGATGGGTGATAAGGGTTTTGGTCATGATCCGCAAGCAATTGCAAAAATTTGCGGGCAAATTATTTCGGCTCACAAAATGGGTTGTCAAATTTGTGTAGTGGTTGGCGGCGGAAATATTTTTCGCGGAGTATCGCAAGCCGCTGTTGGAATTGAGCGCGCCAGTGCTGATTACATGGGCATGCTAGCCACTTGCATTAATGGCATTGCCTTGCAAAGTGCGCTAGAAAAGCTTGGCGTGACTACGCGCATGCAATCTGCCATTCAAATGAATAATATCTGCGAGCCTTACATTAAGCGCCGCGCTGCTCGTCACCTAGAAAAAAATCGCGTGGTAATTTTTACTGCAGGAACAGGAAATCCATTTTTCACCACTGACACCGCATCAGTGCTACGCGCTGTTGAGATGGGCTGTGATGCAATTCTTAAAGGCACGCAAGTTGATGGCGTTTATTCTGCTGATCCAAAATTAGATAAAAACGCGGTGCATTACGACAAAATTAAATATATTGATGTGTTGAAGCAAGATTTAAAAGTTATGGATCAAACAGCCATCACGCTTGCCAAAGATAATAAACTTCCAATTATTGTATTTTCAATTAAGGGTGAAGATGCCTTAAGCAATGTGGTTGTAGGGAAGGGCAAGTTTACCATTATCAACTAATTGTTTTATGTCAGGACATTCGCAATTTGCTAACATCAAGCACCGCAAGGGCGCACAAGATGCCAAGAAGGCAAAATTATTCACAAAAATTCTAAGAGAAATTACCGTGGCGGCTAAATCTGGTCAGCCCGATGTAGAATTTAATCCGCGTTTGCGCAACGCCATTATTGAAGCGCGGGTGAATAATATGCCGAAAGATCGCATTGAAGCGGCGGTAAAAAAAGTGATCAATGGCTACGAGGGCGATAATTTTGAAGAAATTCGCTATGAAGGTTATACCCCCGGAGGCATTGCAATTATTGTTGAGGCGCTTACAGACAACCGCAACCGCACCGCAAGCGAAGTTCGCAGCATTTTTACTAAAGCAGGCGGAGTGTTTGGTGAGACTGGTTCGGTGTCATTTATGTTTGACCATGTTGGGCTGATAAAATTTGACCAAAAAGTTGCGGCCAGTGAAGCAATGTTTGAAGTGGCAATTGAGGCGGGTGCAGACGACATTGAATCATCTGATGAGTCGCATTTTGTTTTTACT
>CANGNU010000160.1 GCA_947455365.1 Rickettsiales bacterium
CACAGCTGAAGCAAGAACCGCTGAAGTTGAGACAAAAATTCAAGATCTAACCCAACAATTTGAAGCTCAAAATCAAGAGCGCAATACGCAACTTACAGATCTACAGCAAAAACTTGAGGAACTTCAAGCTGCTAATTCTAAGCTAGCTCCTGCGGCGGTTGACAATGGCAATCTGCAGCAACAAAATGAAGAACTTCAGCGGCAAATAGATGCTCTTGAAGGAATTGCTAATCAATTAGCTGATGCGCAACGGTTGTTAGCCAAACAGCGTGAACAATTTGATCAAGCGCTAGAAGCGGCAAATGCAGAAAAAGAAGCTGCGTTGCAACAATTAGCTAAAAAAGGTGAATTTGCAGATCCAGCGCAAATGCAAGCGTTGGAAGAGCAGCTTGCTGCTGTAAAGCTGGAAATGGAAACGCTGCTTGAACAGTCTAGTGAGGCAATCAAGGCGCAAGAAGTGACAATTGCAGAATTGAGCGCTCAAGTTGAGACTCTAAAAGCTCAGCTTGATGAAGCGTTGAAGGCGAAGGCTGGTGTTGATAGTGCAGCCCAAACTGACGATGTGCCGCTGCCAGCCCCAAAACCAAAAACTGCTGAAATAGAAACTGATACCGAAGGTTTAAATGGCGAAGCTTTACCAGGGGCGAAGCCAGTTGTTGTCAATGATTTAAAGGGTGATAAAAAAGGTGTTAAAAATCCTGATAGCAAAAAAGTGTCAGTCCTAGAGCAACCAGAACAAGCTGATAATAAACCTATTCCAAAAAACCCCTTCGCAGACATTACCAAGCCCAATGACCCAGCTAAAACCCTAACTCCACAACAAACAACAACCTTCAACCAAGCCCTTGAAAAAACCGTGCAAATAATGTTTCCGTCAGATAAAGATAAAATTTCTGACGGCCATAGAAGGGCGGCTTTACGCAGGGTTCTTTCAACTATCGCAAAAGCTTTGCACTATGCTCCAGAAAATGTTTTAAGTGAACAAGACCACAAAACAAATGTTAGTATTAAAGGCGATGTTACTAAGCTGTGGCACGATCCTAAAAGTAATCGTCAAGAAGACAGGCTAAATCTTGCCGAAAAATCCTGCTTTCTTGCTTTTGGCGCAGTGTTAAGCGGCGTTGATTATAATGATGTTGTGAATGCAACTGGTCGAGATGCTGAAGGAGAAATTCTGTTAGATGGCGCATTGCAAGAAGGCAGTGCGCAAAAAGATTTATTCATGAAATCTTTTGGTGAATTTGTAAAATATAAGCCAGAGCAAATTGCCGCTTGGGGCAATGGTGTGCTTGGAAAATCTGAAAAAGTCTTAGAGCCAGAAAAGCAAGTGAAAGATGAGGCGATTGATATTGTAGATGACGAAAGTGTTGCAGATGATTCAGAAGCTGGTTTTGTTGATCAGGCTGCAAAAGCCGCAAAAGCTACTCGACCTGGCACTGCAAGCAAAAGAATAACCGGAAATTCTGCCGCGCAAAATGCTAAAGAAATTGGTGCTGCAGAAGGTTGGGGGACAATTCCTGCTGGGCTGAAAAAATATGCGAACGAAAAGGCGCGGCCAGCAACGGCGCCAATTCCTGAAACGGTTGTTAAATTAGAGCAGCCTGAGATTCAAGCGGTTCATAGTTAAGCATTATTAGTTTTGGCAATAAGCCACCCCTACAAATTCGCCTGCTTATACAAATCTGCATTCAACAACAACCCAAACCCAATCAACATTGAAGCGGTAATTGTCCCGCCATACGACACAAAAGGCAACGGCGCCCCCACTACTGGCAGTAGGCCTGTCACCATTCCCATATTAACAAACATGTGGACGAAAAAAATATTTACCACGCCCATCACAATTAATTTTCCATATTGATGACGAATTTTCATCGCCATTGAAGTGCCAATGAAGATAATGCCACAGCACAACGCGACGGTGGTGATGCTTCCCAAAAACCCTAATTCTTCTGACAACATTGTGAAAATAAAATCGGTTTGTTTTTCAGGAAGAAAATCTAATTGTCCTTGCGTTCCATTCAAGTAACCCTTGCCAGCAAAGCCTCCAGAGCCGATGGCAATTTTCGATTGAATGATATTATAACCACTGCCAAGCGGATCATTATTAGGGTTCAAGAAAGTTAAAATGCGCTGCTTCTGATAATCATAAAGCACAAACCACCACAAAAACGGAATGGCCGCAAGCCCCGCCACGCCTACCACCACAAACTTCCACATTTTTGCCCCAGCAATAAATAAAATGGAAATTCCCACTAAAGTTAAAATTAACGCCGTGCCTAAATCTGGTTGGTGAAAAATAAAGAAAGCGGGCACAGCTATCATCAATAAAGGCGCGATGAGATATTTGATGCGACCAACTTCTTCCGCTTCCACATCATAAAAATATCGCGCCAGCGCAAAAACTAAACACACTTTCATAATTTCTGAAGGTTGAATAGTAAGCCCTCCAACCTTGAACCATCTGGTTGCACCCAGTGCGTTATGCCCTGCAATATCGACAATGACTACTAAAATTAACGCAAATGCATAAGCAAAATATGCAACTTTAAACCAAATTTTTATGTCGGTGATTGCAATAAAAATCATCACCGGAAAAAATATTATCACAAAACTTAACTGCCGAATTAACCAAGGCTTAAAATGCCCGCCACCCGCAGAATACAACATTAGAAAGCCCATTGAAATAAGCGCTAAAATTAGCGAAATTAATGTCCAATTTAATTGAGAAATTCTTTCAGAAATTGAAGAAGTATTTTGATTGGAAAGATTCATTGTATAAAAATTATTTAAAAAATTATTTATTATTTTAGTTGAAAAAAATTGAGTAAAAATTAGTAGAAATTTTGTAGTAAAATTTTCTGCGACTGTGTCAAAATAGGTCAGCGTGTCTCGCTTTAGCGAGAATTAACGTGACCTAGTTTTGATTCAGTCGCACAAAATTTTACTACAAAATTTCTACTAATTTTTACTCAATTTTTTTCAACTAAAATAATTCCAC